>JAFTHR010000093.1 GCA_017457345.1 Clostridia bacterium
GCGAAAAAGGGATGCAAGGCGCTATTGAAAAAGCCGAAGAGTTGCACGCAAATCTCCCCGGCTCTATCATTGCAGGTCAATTCGTAAACCCTGCCAACCCCGAAGCGCATTACCAAACCACGGGTCCGGAAATTTGGGCGGACACCGAAGGAAAGATAGATATTCTCGTTTGCACCGTTGGCACGGGCGGAACGCTTTCCGGCACGGCAAAATACTTAAAAGAAAAAAATCCTGCAATCCAAGTGATTGCGGTAGAGCCACTCTCTTCCCCGCTCTTATCCCAAGGCAAATGCGGGGCGCATAAAATTCAGGGAATCGGCGCGAATTTTATCCCTAAAACGCTCGATCAAACCGCTTACGATAAAGTGATTGCCGTAAGCGACGAAGACGCGTTTTATACGGCGGCAAAAGCCGCAAAAACGGACGGCGCGTTCGTGGGCATCTCTTCCGGCGCTGCTCTTTACGCCGCCATCCAAATTGCAAAATGCGAACACGGAAAAACGGTCGTTGTGCTTTGCCCCGACGGCGGTAGCCGATACCTTTCCACGCCTGATTTTATCGATTAAGCAACAAACAAAAAAAGAGCCTTTGCTTCTTTCGCAAAGGCTCTTTTCATTTACTCTTTTATTAGGTCTTTCACCACTTCTCCCGCAAGGATTAACCCTGCAACGGACGGCACGAACGAAACGCTAGCAGGAACTCTCTTTCCATCTTCTATTTCAGAGGCAATCGGCTCTTCGTCCGACCAAACCACTTTCAGTTTTTCCACGCCGATTTTTTTAAGTTCTCTTCTCATTACGCGCGCAAGCGGACATACGGACGTTTTATAAATATCGCTCACACGGAACGCCGTGGGGTTTAATTTGTTCCCTGCCCCCATGGAAGAGATGATTTTCACTCCTTTTTCTTGCGCCGTTTTGATAAGGAGCAATTTTGCCGAAACGTCGTCAACGGCGTCTACGATATAGTCGTAAGAAGAAAAATCAAACAAGTTAAGGGTATCTTCTTTTAAAAACACCGAAAATGCTTTCACGTTGCAAGCAGGGTTGATATCCATCACGCGGCTTGCCATCACTTCCGCTTTATTCTTGCCGAGCGTGGAACGAAGCGCAACGATTTGGCGGTTCAAGTTTGAACTTGCCACGCTATCGCCGTCGATAAAATGCAATTCGCCCACGCCGCACCGAGCAAGCCCTTCCGCCGCGTGACCACCCACGCCGCCGATCCCAAACACGGCAACGCGCGCATTTTTTAATTTTTCAAGCCCCACTTGCCCAAGTAAGCCTTGTGCTCTCGTCCACTCTTCCATTGTTTTTCCTTCTTTACACGCCGTTTTCCGGCCAAGTTCTGTTATTTGCAAACCACTCCGTATCCTTAAAGATCACTTCGTTATTCGAGCATTTAAGCGCCACAACGCCGTCGTTTGAATACACCACGATATTTCCGTTCATAGACTTATAGCCTTGGTTGCTATTTGCGATAATCGTGGTCACGTAAATTTTATCCGTATAGGGTGCCACGCGATCAACGAACGCTTGCGAAGGGAACATATTCGCCACGTTTTCGGTGTACTCGTCGCTCCCGCAACAGCAGCACACGCATACCATTTCAGGCTCGATTGCCGCTATCAATTCCGCCGTATTCGAAGTGGGGCTACCGTGGTGCCCGCCTTTGTATAA
>JAFTHR010000094.1 GCA_017457345.1 Clostridia bacterium
ATATCGCGAAAAACTCACCAAACGCGTGAGAGAGTATTTAGAAGGCGTAAATCCCGACGAAGGTCGTTTGCTTTCCGAAGTGGCGGTCTTTACGGATAAGAGCAATATCGACGAAGAGTTAACCCGTTTGCGTTCGCACATTGAGCAATTCCGCGCCATTTGCAAAGAAGGGATTGTGGGGAGAAAATTAGACTTTTTGGTGCAAGAGTTTAACCGCGAAGCAAACACCACTTGTTCTAAAAGCAACGACGTGACGATTACTCGTTTAGGGCTTGAACTGAAAAACGAGATTGAAAAAATCCGCGAACAAGTTCAAAACGTGGAATAACGAAAGGGGAAAGAAATGGAGAACGTGTTGTTAGTCGTTTCCGGACCTTCGGGCGTTGGAAAAGGGACGATAGTAAAAGAACTCTTGAAAAAGCGGGAAGACGTGGCTCTTTCCATTTCCTGTACCACCCGTGCTCCGCGCGTGGGGGAAGTGCACGGAAGAGAATACTACTTTTTATCCAAAGAAGATTTTTTCAAACGGATTGAAGAAAAGGATTTTTTGGAGTACGACGAGCACTTCGGCAATTTCTACGGCACGCCGAAATCGTTCGTAAAAGAGCGTTTGAAAGAGAAATCGGTGGTTTTGGAAATCGACGTGGTGGGCGGCTTAAACGCCAAAAAAGAGATTCCCGAAACGGTGCTCGTGATGGTAGTTCCGCCGAGCGGAGAAGAACTCAAACGCCGCTTAAAAGGCAGGGGAACGGAGAGCGACGGGGATATTGAAAACAGGCTCGCCCGTTTGGAATACGAACTTGCGCAAGCGGAAAAATACGATTATACCGTGGTAAACGATACAGTTGAAAACGCCGTTTTGGCGATTGAAAAAATAATAGAAAAAGAAAAAAGTAAACGTAAATAAGGAGAGAACGAATATGATTAACGAACCTGCAGTAGACGTGTTGATTAGAAAGTTGGGAACGGAAGAAGAACCGATCAGCCGCTACGCGCTTTGCGCGGTGGCATCTAAACGCGCCCGTCAGATCTTGGAAACGGAGCGCACGCACGGCGTGGCAGACGGCGCGGAAAAGGAAAAAGAACTTTTAAGCGCTTGTAAGGACATTGCCGAAGGTAGAGTGGTTGTAGCAAAAGATTAACCGAAGAAAACGGATTGCCCCGAGAAATCGAGGCAATCGTTTTTTGCAAGCGCCAAACAAAGGGGGGGAACGAAAATGATTGCAGAAGTAATCGTGGATATCGCCGCAAGCGAAACCGATCGCATCTTCGATTATCTGTGCTCCGACGACGCCGTCGTGGGGAGCAGAGTTCTCGCGCCGTTTGGCGGCCGTACGTTGCCGGGGTTTATTATGCGCTTAAAGGAAAAGAGCGCTTACCCTGCTAGTCGGCTCAAACAAGTGTTGCCGTGTGAAGACGAACTCCCTGCACTCAATGCGGAGTGCCTTGCGCTTGCCAACAAATTAGCAAACAGGTACCGCGTGCCGAAAGCGCTCACGCTCAGGCTCTTTTTGCCTGCGGAAATGCGGACGGGACAGGTGCGCGAGCGCACCAAGAAGTACGCCACCCTTCTCGTTCCCGTTTTGGAAATGACACTTGCAAAAACGGCGAAAAACCAACGGGGCGCAGCGGAGTATTTAGAAGCCCACGGCAAAACGGAGTGTGCGTATTTAAACGGCTTATTCCCCGGCGGCATTTCGGCGTTGGAGAAAAAGGGATACGTACAAATCACTAAGGAACAAATCGAGCGCACGCCGTACGTAGAAATGGACGGCGAAACGCTTGCTCGCACGCTCACACCCGATCAAGAAAGGGCGGTGCAGAGCATTAAAACGGACGAACGCACGGTGCAACTTTTGCACGGTGTGACGGGTAGCGGAAAAACGGAGATTTACCTTACCTTGATTGCGGAGTGTTTACGGGCGGGGAAAAGTTCTATTTTTTTAGTGCCTGAAATTTCGTTAACGCCGCAAATGCTTTCCCAACTGCGTGCTCGCTTTGGTAGAAACGCCGCCATTTTGCATAGCGGTCTTTCGGCGGGGGAACGGTTCGACGAGTGGTGGCGGCTCCGCACGGGCGAAGCAAAGATAGCGATCGGTGCGCGTAGTGCGATATTTGCTCCGCTTGAAAATCTTGGGCTCGTGATTATCGACGAAGAGCACGATTCTAGTTATTCAAGCGAAAACGCGCCTCGGTATAACACGTTCGACGTGGCGTATTTGCGTGCAAAGCACAACGGTTGCAAACTATTGCTCGGTAGCGCAACGCCTGCGGTAGAAACCTTTAAAAAAGCGATCGACGGCGAGTTTAATTTAATCACTTTAAGCAAGCGAATTAACGAAAAACCCATGCCCGAAATTACGATTGCCGATATGCGCCGAGAAGTGCGCCGCGGCAACGATTCCGATTTTTCTTCGGCGCTTAAAACGGAACTAGAAGAGTGCCTTGCTCGCGGCAATCAAGCCATTTTGTTTTTAAATAGGCGCGGCTATTCGCAGTCGGTTATTTGTAAAGAATGTGGGTACGTGGCAAAGTGCGAAAGTTGCGACGTATCGGTGACGTACCACCACGCAGAGCGTTGTTTAAAATGCCATTTCTGCGGGGCAAGGTATAAAAAACCGCCCGTTTGTCCTGCCTGCGGCGGGCATAAACTCACCTACACGGGCACGGGTACGCAACGGGTGGAAGACGAACTGAAAAAACTCTATCCCAGCGCCCGTGTGTTGCGTATGGACAACGACACCACGAGCGGAAAAGAAGGGCACTATAAAATTCTTAAAGCGTTCGGGGAACACAAAGCGGATATTTTAGTGGGTACGCAAATGATTGCCAAAGGGCACGATTTCCCGTCGGTCACGCTCGTGGGGATTTTAGACGCCGATATGGGCTTGCATTTCCCCGATTATAGGAGCAACGAAAGAACTTTCCAACTCATCACGCAAGTGGCGGGCAGAAGCGGTAGGGCGCAAGAAAAAGGGAAAGTGGTGTTGCAAACGTTCGATCCCGAAAACACCGTGCTCCGGTACGCCACGGCTTACGATTATCAAGGGTTCTACGAAGAAGAAATTTCCTTGCGATCGGCAACGGCGTTCCCGCCGTTCTCGAAAATCGTGCGCGTGCTCGTGACGGGGGAAGACGAAAAGAAAACGCTAGAAGCACTTAAAAACGTGTTCGGCGGGCTCGAACAAATCTATTTAGAAAACACCGAAAAGTTTTTGTTTTTCAATAAGATGCACGCACCGATAAAACGAATAAAAGATAAGTTCCGTTATCAAGTATTGATGCGGCTTGCGGATACGAGCATCTTACCAAAAATCTACGGCGTATGTGTCGAAGAAAGAACGAGAGACGTGCTCGTTTCCGTAGAAGAAAACCCCTCTAATTTAAGTTA
>JAFTHR010000095.1 GCA_017457345.1 Clostridia bacterium
GCAATAATATCAGGATTGACGTTCGAATTGTTGTGCAAATTGCAAGCACGAGCAACAGATGCGCCGAGCGAATCACCGTCTCCAGTCGCGTTGTTCCAAACCCAAGATCCTGCCCAAGAGTTGTTTACGAGCACACTCATCCCCGTTTGCACCGCAGCACTTTGCCACCAAGCACCGTTATCAGGCAACCATTTACGGTATTCTACGTCATCATAGAAGTATGAGTTCCCTCCAATGGTAGAGTTATCCGCAGTATTGTTACTAAAGCCTTTTCTCGTGGAAATACTATCCCCTAAAACGGATAACTTCTTACCATTTAAGTACTTCTTCGCTTCGGCAATTGCCAGCGTTTTTTCGTGCGTTTCAAGCGTTTCCGTTTCTTCTAATTCAAACGAGAACGCTAACCCACCTGCCGTGTTTTGACTAGCAGAACTATCCGGGTTGGTAGAGTTAGAATAAGTTAACACCGTGCCCGTTGTCGTAAGTGTGTAGAACGAGTATTCGAACGGCGATAAACTACCAAAATATGCATATCTAATTGTATCGTCGTTATAACCGAAGGCAAGCGTTTCGTCTTCGGCAACGTTAATGTTATAATTCGACACGTCAAAATCAATCCACTTATTTACCGTAGTTGAAGTTACGCCGTTTGCAGCCCAAAACGAACTGTGCGGTTTAATGACGTATTGTTGGGTGACGGTAGCCGCTTTGCCGAATTGAACGCTATCTTTCTTAATTTTATAAACGGTAAACGTTTGCGCGCCGTCAAGTGCACTAAGCGAATACACGTACATACCGATTTTATTCACTTTCTTCCCCGAGAAAAGATTTAAATCGTAGTACATATGTCCGGTTCCGCCAGCCGTCGCCAAAGCATACGTCGCGTTTACCGTTTCATTTTTTACCGCACTAAATAAATGCGTGACTTTTGCTTTTGCAGAAAGAACGGAAGAAAGCAAGAGTTTATCGTTTACCGATCCCGTTTTATCGAGCGCAAATGTAGATGCGTTCGTGGAGAATTCCCCCCAACTATCCGTTGCGGGAACACCAGAACTTGCAAGCAAGTTCACCGACGTTTGCCCACCTCCAAAGCCAAGCGTTTCATTTTCGCCAAACGTTAAGTTGAGCATTACGGTATTTTTGCCTGCAACCACAGAGTACGCGCTAAATCCCGTAGCGGCGCCCGTGGAAACGTTAATCTTCCCGATTTCAAGAACACCCGACGTTTCAGCATAGAAGGAGATTTCTTCCACAGTACAACTCGAATACGTAGTGTTTTTAGAAAGCGGTTTGTATCCACTCATCACCGCAACTTTCTTCGTTTTTGTGGAAACTGCCTTTTCCGCAAAGTATTCGTTGCCGCTAAGTGCTAGCGTATCTTCTAAAACGTTTTCACCGCGATCGAGCGCTACCTTTTGTTCGGTACGCTCTGCGCCTTCCCATACGTAGCCGTCGTAGCCCACGTACGATTGAACGGGCTTTAACTTCGTGGAGAACACCCATCCGCTAGACGTATACTCGTACACGTCGCCCGTGGAATTATCGAAGTAGAAATCACCCACCTTAACGTCCGTGGTAGAAGTAGGCGCACCGGAACCGGAAAGCCAGGTTGCACCGTCTTCACCAGGCGCGCCGGGAGTACCAGGCGCACCGGGAGCACCGGGAGCACCGGGAGCGCCGGGAGCACCGGGAGCACCGGGAGCGCCAGGCTCACCAGGATCACCTTTTTCACCCTTAATTTCACCACAATCGATCGGAGAAGAACCATCTGACAAAGCAATGAACAAATGCCCGCCTTCTACGTACACTTCTTCAACGCCAACGCCTTCGTCGCCCTTCACGTATTCTTTAAACTCTTCTAGCGAGCCCTCAAACCCAAGATCTTGCGCTTGAGCATAGATTGCTTCTAAAGTATATTCCGAAGCACCA
>JAFTHR010000096.1 GCA_017457345.1 Clostridia bacterium
AGATCGTTGCTTGCCACGAGCGATTCTTCGCCGTCGTGTTCCAAATCCCCCGAGAACAGGTAGTGGTTTTCCCCTTCCGTTAAAAGCATACAAACGGAATAATCGTTTTCGTCGCTCGTTTCTTCTTCGTAGAAACGTTGATAAAGGAAATTCATAGTGATGCCATCGGCAAGTTCATACGAGCGGCTTGCGCCGTTTTCATTATTCCAGCACTCTAACACCGTGTAATGCTTTGCACCGTTTGCCACTTCTTCGTCGCGGAGTTCTTCATAGTTATCTCGAATTGCCGCGTCCGAATTCGAAAGGGTGTAATCGATAATCGTTTCGCAAACGAAACTTTCAAACACGCCGGGGGCTTTCGCCGTACCCACGAACCCTGCAATATGGTCTTGGTGGGCGTGCGTTGCAATTACGTATTCAAGCGTACCGTCCGTACAGAATTGATTGATATACGAAACAATCGTTGCCGCAGATCCCTTTCGAGAGCCTGCGTCGATAAGTACTTCGGTATCCCCCACCTTGATCAAGGTACAATCGCCCGTGTATTCGTTCCCAACTTCTAAGAAATGAATACTTAAATCGCTAGAAGCAATCGTTTGGATTTCATCCACGTCAAAAGTACTCGGCGGCGTATCTTCTTCAGGGGGCATAGCGCTGCTCGGCGCAGAACTGCTATTCGAAGAAGATTTGCTCGAAGACGAAGAACTCTTTTTCGAAGAAGACGAACTACTACTCGAAGAAGATACGTCTTCTTCTAAAAAGGACAACACCTCGTCTAACACCTGCTCAAAATCGCAAGCCGTAAACGAAAAAGCGGACATAGAAAGTGCCGTCACGAGCGCACAGGTTTTTATCAGTTTCCCAAATTTCAAAATCTGCCTCCTTAAATGGTCACGTTTAATTCACTAAGTTCAAACGCCGAAACGTCTTCTCCGTCTTTTGCCAAAGCAAAGGCTTCGTAGCCTTCATCCAGCAACTCTTCCAGCGAAGCGCAAATATCGTTGGATAA
Organism: Clostridia bacterium; assembly: GCA_017457345.1. Taxonomy (GTDB): domain Bacteria; phylum Bacillota; class Clostridia; order Christensenellales; family Borkfalkiaceae; genus Scatosoma. Next base: position 1,010 of record JAFTHR010000096.1, read on the forward strand.
ACCCACCTCGTCGAAATGGCGAAGGGCACGGCGCACCGTTTTGCCGTATTTTTCCGCAAAATACTTTTTCGCAAGCACGAATTCACGCATAACGATTGCCGCGTTCTTCTCCGCTTCCGTTTTTGCCGTTTTTTCCTTGATTTCCGCCGCGCCGTTCACTCTTTCGGCGTAGTTCTTCTTGTCCTTAAAATCGGCAAAAGAAAGCCAATTTTCGCCGTCGTAAGCGTATAATATAAACATATGTACTCCTTTTATGAAAAAGCCACCACTTTTCCGTGGTGGCTTTTGTAAATCGTTTTAGTGCGAATCAAAAACCTTACATAGATTCGTGAATCGTTCTCGAAATAACGTCGTCTTGTTGTTCCTTCGTAAGTTTAATGAAGTTCACGGCGTAACCGGAAACGCGAATCGTAAGTTGGGGATATTTTTCAGGATGAGCCTGAGCATCTAAAAGCGTTTCACGATTGAATACGTTTACGTTCAAGTGGTAGCCACCGTCGGCAACGTAAGCATCTAACATGTTCACTAAATTATCTACTTTATTCGACATATTCGTTTCCTCCTTAAAAATTAGTCGTCCTTACCAAGAGAGGCAGGGGTGATAGAGAAGGTGTTGGAGATACCGTCTCTAGAGTATTCATAGGGAAGTTTTGCAACCGATTCAAGGGAAGCAAGCGCACCGTTTGCATCTCTACCGTGCATCGGGTTTGCACCGGGTGCCAAAGGCGTTCCTGCCTTTCTGCCGTCGGGCGTGTTGCCCGTCTTCTTCCCGTAAACAACGTTCGACGTAATGGTCAAAATCGACGTTGTGGGAACACTTCCACGATAGGTGTATTTGCTCTTAACCTTTTTCATAAACGTCTTTAAGAGCCATACTGCAATTTCGTCAACGCGATCGTCGTTGTTGCCGTATTTCGGGAAATCCCCTTCGATACGGAAGTCAACCACGATACCGTCTTCATTGCGGATCGGATATACTTTCGCGTACTTAATAGCCGACAAGGAGTCTGCCGCGCAGGAAAGACCTGCAATACCCGTTGCGAAGAAACGACGAACGTTCGTATCGTGAAGAGCAAGTTCGATCGCTTCGTAGCAATACTTATCGTGCATATAGTGGATAAGGTTCAAGGTATTCACGTAAAGGTCGGCAAGCCACGTCATCATCACTTCGTACTTTTGCACCACTTCCTTGTAGTCAAGCGCGCCGTCGCCGGTGATTGCTGCGTATTCGGGAGAAACTTGCATAGGTTTGCCCGTCTTCTTGTCTTTCATCAATTCGTCTTTACCGCCGTTGATAGCATAGAGCAAGCACTTTGCAAGGTTCGCTCTTGCGCCGAAGAATTGCATGTCTTTACCAACACGCATACAACTTACGCAACAAGCGATACAGTAGTCGTCACCCATTTCAGGACGCATCAAATCGTCGCTTTCGTATTGAATGGAAGAGGTACGAATGGAAATATCCGCGCAGAATCTCTTGAAATTCATGGGAAGTTTCTTCGCCCAAAGCACCGTAAGGTTAGGTTCGGGTGCAGGGCCAAGGTTATCAAGCGTGTGAAGAATACGGAACGCCGTTTTCGTAACGAGCGATCTGCCGTCTACGCCCATACCACCGATAGATTCGGTCACCCACGTGGGGTCGCCCGAGAAGAGTTCGTTGTATTCCTTCGTTCTCATGAACTTCACGATACGAAGTTTCATTACGAAATGGTCGATATATTCTTGTGCT
>JAFTHR010000097.1 GCA_017457345.1 Clostridia bacterium
GGCGGTGAACTGCCCGCTATGGTGCTTACCGATTGCGTTTCGCGGTACGTAGACGGAGTAATTTCTACTTCTTCGCTCGTAGACGAAAGTTTTTCGGATAATCTGCTCGAATACCCGCAATATACCCGTCCGCAAGAATATCGCGGGCTTTGCGTACCGGAAGTGCTTTTAAGCGGCAATCACGCGGCGATTGATAAGTGGCGCAGAGAACAGGCGGTAGAAACTACTAAGCGCAAACGTCCCGATTTGCTGGGGGAGGACGTGAAATGAAAAATATACAATGGTTTCCCGGACATATGACTCGCGCAATGCGGGATATGGAAGAAAGGAAAGATCTTTGCGACGGCGTAATTTGCGTTTTAGATGCGCGCGCGCCCGTGGCAACCTATAACAAAAACTTGAAAAAGATCTTTGGGCAAAAGCCGATTTTGTATCTGTTAAACAAAGCCGACCTTGCCGATTCAAAGGCAGACGGGTTTGTAAAATTGATTGAAAAAAGCGGGCATTATTGCGTGAAAAGCGATTCCACGAACGTTTCCACCAAACGTGTTTTAATGCAAAAACTTGCGGCAATTACGGCGGAAAAACGGGAACGTGCCGAAGCGAAAGGTTTGAACCGTACCTTCCGTTTTATGGTGGCGGGAATTCCCAACACCGGCAAAAGTACCGTGGTAAACTTGTTGAGCGGGCAAAAGCGCGCGAAGACGGGCGATAAAGCAGGCGTCACGAGAGACGTGCGCTGGCTCAAGTGCGGGGAGTTCGATTTGCTCGATACGCCGGGTACAATGCCACCTTCCTTTGATAATCAGTATCTTGCTCGGCATTTGGCGTATATCGGTAGCATTAACGACGATATTTTGGATTTTGACGACGTTGCTTTAGAACTTCTCGGCGAACTTGCCGCGCTCTATCCCGAGAAACTTACGGAGCGGTACGGCATTACCGATTTTAGCGAAAAACTCGGTATGTACGAAGCGCTTTGTAAGCGCCGCGGATTTATTCTCCGTGGGGGGGAATACGATTACGAGCGCGGTGCAAAAGCGTTAGTAGACGATTTCCGTAAAGGGCGTATCGGCAAGATTTGTTTAGAAAATCCTAGCGATTATCAAGGCTATGAGTTTTAAAAAGAACGGGGCAGGGAACGAATGAAAGAAAAACTTACCACCGAAGAAAAATTGAGATACGAGCGTGCGTTAATGGAAAAAGGGTACGCGTTCGTGGCAGGCGTAGACGAAGTGGGCAGAGGTCCGCTTGCAGGGCCCGTGGTTTGCGCGGCAGTTATTATGCCTATGGAAAAAGAAAATCTTATCGAAGGCGTAGACGATAGCAAAAAACTTTCCGCAAAGAAACGGGAAATGCTTTCGGCGCTTATCAAAGAAAAGGCGCTTGCTTATTGTATTGTGGAAGTAGACGAAAAAACGATTGATGAAATCAACATTTTAGAAGCAACGAAACTAGGTATGAAAAAGGCGCTTTTAGGCTTACAAATAGAGCCTTCGGCGGTGCTTACGGATGGAAATATGACGCTGGATATTCCTTTCCCGCAAAAGAGTATCGTGCATGGTGACGCGCTCTCTTATTCGATCGGCGCGGCGAGTATTATTGCAAAAGTTCACCGTGACGCATTGATGGACGAGTACGCAAAACTCTACCCCGAGTATGCCTTTGAAAAGAACAAGGGCTATGGCACGGCGGTGCATATCAAAGCGATTAAGGAGGTGGGCTTATGCCCCGTTCACCGCAGGACGTTCACAAAAAACTTTTAGGCGCATACGGCGAAAAGCAGGTGGTAGCCTTTCTCAAAAAGCAAAAAATGAAAGTGTTAGAGAAAAATTATCACACGCCGTTTGGTGAAGCGGATATTATCGCGCAGGAAGGCGAAGAGATCGTTTTTATCGAAGTCAAAACCCGCGAAAGTAGCGCGTTTGGCGAGCCAAGAGAAGCAGTCACCCCTAAAAAGCAAGAAACCTACCGAAAAATTGCGCTCTATTACGGGAGTAAACACGGCGGCGAGCCGAATGCCCGTTTCGACGTTGCCGAAGTTCTCGGCAAAGAAATTAACTACATAAAAAACGCTTTTTAAAGCGAAAAGCATCCCCCTTTCGGAATAAACCGATAGGGGGATTTTTTAGCGAAAAACGTCCAAAAATCGACGAAAAACGAGCCGTTTCTTCCCTTTTGCTTTGCTATACTACAAGGCAAGGAGCAGGGCGGATGGAAGTGTACGTGGAATACGTTTTAATAGAAAATTTTGCGGTCGATTTCACCCTGTTTTCTCTAACGCGGAAGTTCGTAAAGCATAAGGGCGGAAAAGTGCGGGCGGTGTTTGCAAGCGTTGCAGGCGCGGTGTACGCCACGATCGCGCCGCTGCTATCCCTTACGGGTGTTATGGCGTATATTTTAAAGTTTTCTTTTCCCGTTCTTGCTTGCGCGTTCGTTTTTTGGGAGAAGGGAAAGTGGACGAAAAATCTTTCGAAGATCGGGCTTTCAATAGCGGTGTTTTTCGCGCTTTCCTTTGCGTATGCAGGCGGTTTGATTGCGGTGTTCAATTTAGTTTCCGTGCCGTATTTTTGGAGTGAAAAGGGGTATATATTAACGAAAATCCCCGTGGCGAGCGCTATTTTAGGGCTTTTTGGGTTTATTCTGTTTACCAAAAAAACGGTGAAGAAAATATACGAGAGAAAGAATGCGCTTGCATTTGTATATCCCTGTAAAATCCGTGCTTACGGTCGAGAGATGGAAACGGATTGTTTCGTGGATAGCGGCAACCTTGCAAAAGTGGGA
>JAFTHR010000098.1 GCA_017457345.1 Clostridia bacterium
GACGTTCACCCTCCTTGCTACGAGCGACGGCAAGAAGATGGGGAAAACGGCAAAAGGTGCGGTTTGGCTTGACGAGAATAAAACCACGCCGTACGAGTTCTATCAATACTGGCGGAACACGAACGACGCAGACGTGGAAAAATGTTTGAACTTATTAACCTTTCTTCCTGTGGAAGAAATTAAAGCGCTTTGCGAGCATAAGGACGAGCGCATTAACAAAGCCAAAGAAGTGCTTGCTTATGAACTCACCAAGGAAGTACACGGACAAGAGAAGGCAAACCTTGCCCGTTCGCAGGCGCAAGCGGCGTTCGGCGGCTCGGATGCCGAACTTCTCACTAAGGAAGTTTCGGGTGTGCAAACGGTGGTAGACGTGATGGTGGCGGTAGGCATTGCGAAATCCAAAGGCGAAGCACGCCGATTGATTGAGCAAGGCGGCGTGTCCGTAGACGAAGCCAAAGTGGCGGACGTAAACGCGCCCGTTCCCGCGGCGGAATTCGTGCTCCATAAAGGGAAAAAAGTACACTTAAAAGTAGTGGTAAAATAAGGAAAAAATTTATGGGAGAAGGCAAGTCGGTGCTTTGTGTTGCAGGGCGGCACGAGAGCGAAAAAATTATTGAAAAATCGCGTTTCATCACCTATTCCGCGCACGTGGAAAGCGAAGAAGAAGCGCGCGCTTTCTTGGCGGAAATTCGCTCCAAGCACACCATGGCAACCCATTGTTGCTACGCCTTTATTGCCGATAAGTTGGGCAATTTGCAACGCTTTTCCGACGACGGCGAGCCCCAAGGCACGGCAGGCGTTCCCATTTTAGAAGTGATTAAAAATAAAGCGTTGTACGAAACGGCAGTAGCCGTGGTGCGGTATTTCGGCGGAATAAAACTTGGTGCAGGCGGTTTGGTTCGGGCGTACTCTTCCTGTGCGGCGGAACATCTTGCAGGGGCAAAAATTTGCTCTTTAGAGTGGTGCACGGAACTGTATATCACCGTGGATTATCCGTTTGTAGATCCGCTCCAAAACTTCCTTTCTTTTGAAAAGGCGGTTGTGCTCGATCAGGAATACGGCGGGCAGGTACGCGTTTTGGTTGCGGTGAAAGCAGCGGATGAGCCTTCTTTTTCGGCTCGTTTAACCGACCGTTTGCAGGGAAAATTGCGTTTGGAGCGCGGGAAAGAATACTACCGCGCCTTTGAGGTGTAATCTATGGCGAAACGCTACGAAAAAGAACGGGTAAAAATCGAGCAACCCCGCGGAAAAAAGATTTATATCGACTATGATCGTCAAATCGAAAAACTGCGTGCAGACGGCTTGGAGATCCCCAACGAAAAAGCCGCGAAGGCTCGTTTGAAATGGGAAGGCTATTATAATTTTGCCGTTGGGTATAACCGTTTATTCAAAGATGAAAATCGCCGCTACATACACGGCGTTCGCTTTGAACATATTGAAGCGCTGTACGATTTCGATCGATTGCTTCGCGACGTTGTGTACGAGGCAACGCAAGTGGTGGAATGCAATTTAAAAGCGCTAATTTCGGATAAGTTTAGCAAATACTACGGCGTGGACGAACGCTCGTACTTAAAGGTGGAAAACTTCTCTTCCGATCCTGCGGATAAACACGCCGTGCATTGGCTAATTTCCACCATCAAAGAAACGTTAAAAGACGGCGTTAAAAAGGCGAATAGCGGGTATCGGGACTACATTGAGTACTACGCAAAAACGTACGGTCACGTGCCGCTTTGGGCGTTAATTCGCGCTATCTCGTTTGGAAACACGGGCAAGTTTTTAAAACTGATGAAGGATTCGGATGCTGCCGAAGTTGCTTTGGAGTATTCCATCTCGCCTTCTGTGTTATACGAAGTTGTGGATATTGCAATCGGGTTTAGAAATATCGCAGCGCACGGCGAACGGGTGTATTGTGCAAAGATCGCAGGGTGTTTAGACCCCGAACTTTCGGTGTATGAGAAACTTGGTTTAGCCCGCAAAGAAAACGGAGAACTTATCTGCGGAAAGTGCGATTTTCTTGCCTTTTTGATCGCCGCAAAATACTTGCTTTCGCAAGTGGATTTCGAGCGTTTTCACTCACGTGTGGTGGCAGAGACGGAGCGGTTGGAAAAGGCGTTGCCTGCGTTTGCGTTCGAGCGTGTTTTGAACGAAACGGGGTTAAAGGGGAATTGGAAGAAACTTGCGCAAATCCCCGTTGATCGGAGTAAGGATCGCCGCGTGGGGTTATAGGAAAGGCAAAATTGTGCAATCTATATAGTTGTGCGCGCGAACTTTGTTCAAATTGCCTATTGTAAAAATCGGCAAAATAAGGTAAAATAGTAGTATCGAAAAAAATGTTTTCTTAGGATGAAAATAGAAATGGCAGGACTTTTGCTTAAAGGCATTGACAAAATCTACCCTTCCGGCGTACAAGCGGTGTTCAATTTCTGTCTTGATATTAAGGACAAGGAATTTATCGTTTTGGTAGGCCCTTCGGGTTGCGGTAAATCTACCACTCTTCGTATGGTTGCAGGCTTGGAAGAAATTTCCGGCGGTGAACTTTATATCGACGGTAGACTTGTGAACGACGTTGTTCCCAAGGATAGAGATATCGCGATGGTATTCCAAAACTACGCACTTTATCCCCACATGACCGTATACGACAATATGGCGTTCGGTTTAACCCTTCGTAAAGTACCTAAGAAGATTATTAGAGAAAAAGTAGAGGCTGCTGCGGCGATCCTTGGTATCACCGATTACCTCACGAGAAAACCGAAAGCACTTTCGGGTGGTCAACGTCAACGTGTTGCACTTGGCCGTACTATCGTTCGTGAACCCAAAGTATTCTTGCTTGACGAACCTTTGTCGAACTTGGACGCAAAACTTCGTGCTTCCATGAGAACGGAAATCTCCAAACTCCACGCACGCCTTGCTACCACGTTCATCTACGTTACCCACGACCAAATTGAAGCTATGACGATGGGTACGAGAATCGTTGTTATGAAAGATGGTTTCATGCAACAAGTGGATACCCCTCAAAACCTTTACGATTATCCCATTAACTTGTTCGTTGCAAGTTTCATTGGTACGCCTCAAATGAACTTCTTTAAGGAATCTACCTTAACGAAGTCTGGTAATAACGTATACGTGAATTTCGTTGGCGGCAACAAGATTAAATTGCCTGCTGAAACGGTAAAGAGAATTAAGAATATCGATTCTTACGTGAACACGGGTGCGACTATCACGCTTGGCGTTCGTCCTGAAGATATCCACCAAGATCCCGAATTCTTGAAGAAGTCTCCCGATACGATCGTAGAAGCACGTATCGAAGTTATTGAAAAACTCGGTGCTGAAACGCAAATCTACTGCGAACTTGACTACATGGAAAAGGATGCATCCGTCGTTGATACGTCCACGCAAATGATTGCAAAGATTTCCAGCCGTGCACCCGTTAAAATTCAAGAAATCGTGAAACTCGCTTTCGACGCGAACCACATCCATATGTTCGACGGTGTGACCGAAGCTACGCTCCTTGAAAGAGATGCGGGCTACGAAATTATTCCTGAAAACGCTGAAGGTTCTGCATTCGTTCCTCCTACGCCCCAAGAAATGGTTGCTAAAATTCAAGCATCCCGTTCTATGAGCAAAGAAATGAAAGCAAAGAGAAAGGCTGCAAAGAAAGCAGATAGATAAAAAAAGAACAAGCGCGCTCTCCAAAACGGAGAGCGCGTTTTTTGATATAAAGAGTTGACTTTTTCTATCAAATACCGTATAATCAAGAAAAACAAAGGGGGAATGCAACAATGGGTTCTTTTATTGTGGACGAAGATACCACGCTTAAAAACTTTACGGACACCCATCACGCGCAAGCCTCTTTTTATTTTACCGCCCTTTTGAAAGCAAAAGAAATTAAAGTGAACGGTAAAAAGGTGAGTGCCGATATGCCGTTATCCGTTGGAGATACGGTGCAGTATTTTTTAACGGAAAAGCAACTTGCCAAGAAAGCCTTTCACGTGGTGTATGAAGACGAGCAGGTGATACTCGTAGATAAAGAAAGCGGTGTGAACTCAGAAGCGGTTTTTGCCGCGCTTTCAAGGGAGCAAACGGCGTACTTTGTGCATCGGCTCGATAGAAACACCCAAGGGCTTTTGGTGTTTGGAAAAACGGAAGAAGCAAACGCTGAACTTGTGTTGGCGTTTAAAGAGCACAGAATAGAAAAAACCTATTTGGCGCTCTGTTTTGGAAAATTTCCCAAAAAAACGGAAATACTTACCGCTTACTTAAAAAAGGATGCGGCGGGAGGCGTGCAAATTTTTTCCCGTTCGGTGGATGGGGCGGAAAGGATTATCACCGAATACGAAGTGCTTTCAAAGGAAAAGGACGTTTCGCTCGTAAAAATCCGTTTACACACGGGCAAAACGCACCAAATTCGCGCGCATCTTGCCTTTATCGGTTGCCCTATTGTGGGGGATATGCGGTATGGAAATACAGCGAAAAACCGTGAAAAAAACAAGGCGCGGCAATGCCTTATCGCCAAGGAATTAACGCTAAAAACGCAAGGCGTTCTTGCGTATTTGAACGGAAAAATCTTTCGCTCGCAATTTTCTTTCGAATAAATATAAAACACCGCAACCGATTCGGTTGCGGTGTTTTTATTGCCTAAAAATTATTTTTTTCTTGCGCGCAGAACTAAGAAATCAAATAAAATGCAAATGGATGCCGTGCCAAGAAGCAGGAAAACGAAACGATTGACCGATTCGCCGTCTACTTCAAACGCGCCGTATTCAATTTCTTCGGCAACGGGTGGCGTACAGTCGCGATCCGTCACGTAGGCTTTCGGAATATATCCAACGTGGGAAGTTTCGCCCACGGTATATTGCACGCAATAATAATCGTAGTCAAGCCCCACAATCTCGCCCAAAAGGGTGATTTTTGCGTTCTTTGGAGCGGTGGTCACCTATAACGCTATGTTCAAATACGGGTATTTATATAAGCGAATTTCGTTCGTTAAATAACCAACCCTTTGTTCCTGAGCGGTGTAGGTGACGAGATAATCGGCTTTATCAAGCGCCGTGCAGAACTCTTTTTTGGTGATGAACGTGGAATACGTTTTGGTTTCGTTATTGAGTTCGGCAAGCACGTAGTATTCTTCCGTTTCGCCGATTTTTAAAGCTGTTTTTTCGCTGGTTGTGCGTTCGTAAGAAAGGTACGGGAAAGTTTCCGCGCCGTTTAACGTGTCTATATCAAAATGGATAATCAACGCCTTATTCCAAGTTTTAACCACTTCGAATACCGCACTTTGTTCGGAGAAGATCTCGTCGTCGGCGGTTTGAACGGGTACGTCTTTTACCGTTTTAAAGCCTAAATCGGCGGTGGATACGGCAAAATTCCCGTTGTAGAATAAATACGTTTGGTTCTCTTCCACGGAGAAGGCAAAGGTAGAGAGCGCGGTGTGTTCCGTTTGATTATAAACAAGGGCTTTGGCGGTAGAAAAATCCGTTTTTGCACCCGTTTTCGTGTGGCGGGAAATTACGTTCCCCGTTTGTGCATACAAATTACCTTCGTAGTCTACCACGATTTTCGTGGCGTTCGTATCGATAATTGCATCAAGTTTTTCCCCTAAATGCGTGGGGTCAACGAATTGCTCTTCGGTAAAGCGGTACACCGAGCCGTCTACGTACGAAACGTACAGGTTTCCGTACACGTCGGAAGTTAACAGTTTCGGTTCGGCGCTCGTTTTAGAAAGTTCGTTTTTCATAAGCGCCCATTGCCCGTTGCTTTCTTCGGCGCGATAGAACGTGCCGCGGTGGGTCATGAAATAGTACTTTCCGTAAACGGCGGCAATGCCGTGCAAATCGCCGTCGAAAGCCGAGAAAGCGCGCAGTTTATTGCCCGTTTTTAAATCGTACAGTTCGGCTTGCAGGTCGTTTGCGATCAAAGCGGTGTTGCCGTCGGAAGCGAGTAAGTTTGCCTTGATTTCTACCGGTACGTTTCGGTGCGCTTTCGTTTTCGTGTTAAATAAATTAATTCTTCCGCCGATATCGTAGTTGTCGATCGAGATCAACGTGCTTCCGCAAAGTTGGGCGTTCTTCACGTTGAAAAGTCTGTTTTTGGAATAGGACGAAGCGCCTATTTCGTAATCGGTAAAGGAAAGACTATTGAGTGAGAATTGCTTTACGGACAGGTCGCCAACGGCGTACGCATAGCCGTCTAAGCAGTACACGGAAGAGTAGTCGTTTACCTGATCGCTAAAAAGTGGTTCAACGTGTTCGTTGCGTTCGGAACTTAACAGTCTTGCTAAGTCGTATACGAAGAACGCGCCGTACTTATCTACCGGATCTTGGCGCAGAACGCAGCAAAGCAGGTTGCCGGATACACAGAAGGAGTGAATGGGGTTATCGAAATCGTAAATTTCAAACTTCGTTTGCGTTTCGGTATATTTATAAAGATATTCGTCTTGCGTGTAGTACAAAACACCTGCGTCTTGCGTGACGATCGGGTTAGACGTTAATCCGTCTACAATCGTTTTTCCACTCGTCGTGTCCGATAAGGTTGCTTTTAAAACGGATTTTACGTTCGGCGTCACCTTCGTGTAGAACAAGGTGTTGGAGAACACCGTAAACGCGCTACAATTAAAGCCCGTTTTTGTAGGCTCGTAATATCTCGTTTCAAGTTCGTTTTCGGTTAATTTATATAAATCTTGGTTGCCGTCTAGAAAGTACAAGTCTCCGTCTTCGGAAAATTGCATTTCGGATATTTTGTTCAAGTCTGGATCGGCGTTGTTATCGTGCGTGTATAAAGAGTACACGTTTTCGCTACGCTTGTACACGTATATCTTATTTTCTTCCGAAATCGCCGTGAAATCGGCGGAAACCGCGGTATCCGAAGGAGCGGTGAGCGGTAAATACTCTTCGTAAGAAGCAGGATAAACGAGCGCATCCGTATTTGCCGCAGGTGCAGAGGCGGCAGCCGTTAAGCCACTCGGTTGCTCCGTTGAGCCTATCGATAATGCGGGTGCAACAAGCAGCCCTAATGAAAGAATTGTAGTAAAAATGCGTTTCATACTACCATTATAACATTATTCGACAAAAAATGCAATAATTTAAACGATATTTTTACGCGCGCGCGAGAGTTTTCCGTGCGCTTTTTTTGTTGCAAGCAAATTCTAAAAATATGGAAAAAATTACCAAATAAAACGCAAAAGGTGCATAATGCTGTCATATTTAATATGGTAAAATTAAATAAAAACGAACAAATGTTCGCTTTTTCAATAAAAAAATGGCGGTGGGTTCTAGACAAAACGAAAATGCGTGTGATAATAGGTGAGCCAACCGCCAAAGACGGGCAAAAAAGTGAGGTGATTATTTGGAAAACTATGCAAAAGTAATTTTATACACGTATTCGAAAATGGAAGAAATGGATGCAGATTTAAAGGAGCATATTCGGTTTAAAGCGTTTACTTCTTACGATTACCGCCGTTCAACGGAGGCGATTGCGGAATATATTGCCGAGCAAGTGATTTCCCGCCGCACTCTTTGTGAATTAAAAGACAAAATACAAAAAGCGCTATCTTCTCTTTCGAGCGAAGAGCAGTTGCTTTTGGAATTGCGATATTTTGGTGGACTTGAAAAGGTTGTTCATACCGTTCGTGGTTGTTTAAGACGGAGCGACGAGCCCACCGTGCGTGAAAAAAAGGTATGCGAAAGGCTTTCTCTTAAAAGGATTTGGAGTGAGCGCAGTTATTTTAGAAAGCAAAAAGCACTCTTGGAAAAGATCGAAAAGAAATTACAATCGGTAGGGCTTAGCGAAACGTTGTTTTGGGAGAAATAC
>JAFTHR010000013.1 GCA_017457345.1 Clostridia bacterium
ATATCGCCGCCGCCGCGGGAGAACGTTTTCACTTTCCCGTCTGCGCCCAAACCGTAGAATCCGGGAACGACCGCTCTTTCGTGTTTTAAAAGCGTTTTTTCAGCAAGAGCAAACGTCTCTTCGGAAAGCGCGCCGTGCTCGTCGAAACGGACGAACTCCGTGGCATCTACAAACGGTACGCCGAGCACCGCCGCCATAATATGCGCGGCAAGGAACTCGCCGCGGGAAACACAGTAGTCCACGCCTGCGCCCGCAAGGATTTGTTCTTCCGCTTCGTTTAACGCCGAATTGACGTTTAAATCACGGCCGATTTCGCGTTCGATTTGCATAAACCGTGCACGCACTTTTTCAAAAACGGCGTTGAACGCCTCTCTATCCCCTTTTTCGGCAGCAGCGGCACACTCGTATAAAAGGTCCGTCACCTTAATATCGCCGCTAAAACGTTTCCCCGGCGCAGAAACAACCACGTAGCGGCGCTCTGCATCCGCATTCACGATTTTTGCCGCAGTTAAAATGATGTTGCCGTCCGCCATAGACGTGCCGCCAAACTTACAAACTTTAATAGACATATATCCTCACTTTTAGGCAATTGCCATACACATTACCACGAACACCGCAAGCGCGAGCGCGGCAAATTTTACCCAAATATCTTTTATAAATACGTTTTTGAGAAATTGTAAAAACTTCATTTTCCGCCCCTCCGTTTAACGTTTTTTATCGTATAAGGGCAACTCGTGCCAGTAGTAGTCGCGAAGCACGTTTTTCAACACGTCGTAATCGGCGTAGCGTTGAACGTTCCCTTGTTTTACGATAGATACGATACCCGTTTCTTCCGAAACGACGATCGATATCACGTTCGCCACTTCGGTAATCCCGATCGCCGCACGGTGACGAGTGCCAAAGTCCTTCGGGTAATTGAGTTTTTGGCTAAGCGGCAAGAAACAACCGGAAGCCAAAATTTTGTGCCCGCGGATGATCATTGCCCCGTCGTGCAACGGTGATTTGGGGAAGAAGATCCCTTCAATGAGTTGCGTGGAGATTTCCGCGTCTACCACAACGCCGCTTTGCAAAACTTGTTTAGGCAAACTGCCTTTGCTTAAAACAATGAGTGCACCCACGTTGTTTTTAGACATATTTTGAATGGCTTTAATGATATCGGTAATGTTTCTCTCCACGTCCTGTACCGAAGCAATCTCTGTTTTATTCGATACGCTTTCCGTTTGGCGTTTTTCCCTATCGTGCACCGCCCAAATACTCTTTTTTACTTCCGTTGCAAAAAGCAATAGTAAGAACACCGAAAGCAACACGATAAACAGGAAAAACAACGTGACGTCTAACGAACCGAACAAGTGCATAACGCCCACTACTAAAATAAGCGCCCAGTAGATGAACATAATATGCGTGGCGTCGTTATCGCGAAGCACTTTCGACACGTAGTAAACGAGCATGAAAAAGAGCAGACATTCTATCACGCTAATTACGGCGAACGTAGGATCTTGAAACCCCACGAAAAACGCCTGAATTTTTTCACCGATTGAGCGCATTACCGCTCCAAACGAACTGAGTAGATTGGTCATACCGTTTCTCCCCGCTTGCGGCTCACGCCGCACTGTGGTTTTCCCTTATATTCTATAAGATCTTTCTTTAAAAAGAAAGTGTTTTTTCTCAATTTTCGAAAAATATCTCCGAATTGACCTTTTGAAGCGCACCGTAGGCAGATAATTCCCCGCTCTTTACCGCGCACGCCGCCGCGTAAATTTTTCTATACGTTTCGTAAACGCGGTCTTTCCCGAACCGAGCCGCTTGCTCGCGGTTCTTTTTCACCGCGTATTCGCTAATGGATAACGCCGAAGCCACTTCTACGTCGCTCCCCTTCGTCACCGTCACTTCATACGCCGTTTTAAACGCGTACGAAAGCGAAGAAAGCAACGAGATCTCGTCGTACCCTTTCACGAGCAACTCGCTCGCGATTTTTAAATAGGTTTGGTAGTTTCCGCGAAGTAGCGCCGTGGAGAGTTCAAAAATCTTGTACTCCG
>JAFTHR010000099.1 GCA_017457345.1 Clostridia bacterium
GTTTCCCCCGGTCTTTCGGCGAGTGTGGCAAAGGTGTGCCGAGAAAACGGCGTGCCCTATTACCCCGGTTGCGTAACGCCTACGGAAATTATGCAGGCGCTCGAACTTGGGATTACGATCGTAAAGTTCTTCCCTGCGAACGTATACGGCGGTTTAAAGGCAATGAAGGCGCTTGCAGCACCGTTCCCGCAAATCAAGTTTATTCCTACGGGCGGCGTGAATAGCGAAAACATTAACGAGTTCTTGGCGTGGGAAAAAATCTACGCCGTGGGCGGAAGTTTCTTTGTGGAGGATGCATTAAAAAAATGAAAAAAGTTATTACCTTTGGTGAATTGATGTTAAGACTTGCACCGGAGAACTATCTCCGTTTCGTGCAAAGCGAAAAGTTTGAAGCAACGTACGGCGGTGCAGAAGCGAACGTGGCGGTGTCTCTTGCCAACTACGGCGTAGACGTAGCCTTCGTTTCCAAATTACCCACGCACGAAATCGGCCAAGCGGCGGTAAACAGTTTAAGAAAATACGGCGTGGATACTTCCAAAATCGTGCGAGGCGGTGAACGCGTGGGCATTTACTACTGCGAAAAGGGCGCAAGCCAACGCCCTTCGAAAGTGGTGTACGATAGAGCGTATAGCGCGATCGCAATGGCGAAGAAAGAAGACTTTGACTGGGAGAGCATTTTCGAAGGGGTGGAATGGTTCCACTTTACGGGCATTACGCCGGCCCTTTCGGAAGAAACGGCGGAAATTTGCTTAGCGGCTTGTAAGGCGGCGAAAGCGAAAAACGTTACCATTTCTTGCGACTTAAACTTCCGTAAAAAACTTTGGAGCAAAGAACGCGCAGGGCACGTGATGGGCGAACTTTGCCACTACGTAGATTACTGTATCGCGAACGAAGAAGACGCAAAGGACGTGTTCGGGATCGAAGCGGAAGGCTCGGATATCTACGGCGGGAAATTGAACAAAGAAGGGTATATTTCCGTGGCGAAAAAGTTGACCGATCGCTTTAATTTTAAAGGAGTTGCAATCACCTTGCGTGAAAGCAAGAGTGCGAACGATAACGACTGGTCGTCTATGCTCTATACGGGCGGGGAAGCATACTTCTCCAAGAAGTATTCGGTGCATATCGTAGACCGCGTTGGCGGTGGCGATAGTTTCGGCGGCGGATTGATCTATTCGCTTTTGAACGGCTACACGGCGCAAGATAGCATTGAGTTTGCGGTAGCGGCAAGTTGTTTAAAACACTCTATCGAAGGGGACTACAATTTGGTTTCGGTAGCAGAAGTGAAAGCGCTTGCAGGCGGCAACGCAAGCGGCCGCGTACAACGCTAAAAAGATACGCAATTTAAGGCAACAAAAAGAAAACCCCACGGGTACAAGCCCGTGGGGTTTTTATCAATCTTCAAAATCGTTAAAGTGTATTGCAAAAAGAAAAAACCCCAACGCAAGCGTTGGGGCAAACGGCGGAGAGGCGTGCCGTTTTCCGCGTTATCGCATTAGGCTGCGGCGCGTTTTTCTTTTCGTTGTTCAACGGATCGGCTTGCTCTTTCACGGGCGCTTGAAACGCGCTTTACGAGCGCGTTTAACAGCCGTTCAAGCAACTCCAAAAAGAGCACGCTGAAACCGTGGGTTCGAATGAGACGAACGAGTTTAAAAATGATGTTCATAGAAATCCTCCTTTTTCGAACGAAGTGATCGTTCGGGCAAAAAAGAAGAGTTGCCGTCCGATTCGAAAACGAAACCCCTTGCGCGTTATCGCAAGGGGTATTATACTACCGTTTTTTCATTTGTCAAGAGCGGACTGCCATTTTTTTATTCGGGCAATTTTGCAAGGCGTGCTTTCAAAGAACGAATCCCTGCCCTTGCCGATTTCTTGCTGCTACCGCCCACGGAGTTTCTAGAATCGGCGGAGTTTTTCGCTTTCACCGTTTTTAAAATATCGGCGTCGAATACCGGGCTATGCGCCTTGTATTCTTCTAAGGACATACTTTCCAGCGTTTTGCCCTTTTCCAAGCAATACCGCACGATTTTTCCAACCACGCCGTGCGCCGTTCTAAACGGTACGCCGCGAACGGCAAGGTAATCGGCAACGTCCGTTGCGCAGGTAAAGTCTTCCGCTGCCGCCTTTTCCATCCGCTTTACGTTCAAGGTGATGGCTTGGAGCATAGCGGTGTAAACGGCAAGGCTATCTTTCACCGTTTTTTCGGCGTCGAACAAGCCTTCTTTATCTTCCTGGAAGTCTTTATTATACGCAAGGGGAACACCCTTTATCGTGGTTAAAATGGCAGTTAAATGGCCGTATACGCGCCCCGTTTTTCCGCGCACGAGTTCGCAAATATCGGGGTTCTTCTTTTGCGGCATAATGGAAGAGCCGGTGGAGTACGCATCCGGCATTTCAATAAAGCCGAATTCCGAAGTGGAGTACAAAATCGTATCTTCGCAAAGCCGAGAAAGGTGCGCCATTACGAGCGAGCAGGCGAACAGATATTCCGCCACGAAATCCCGATCGGAAACGGCGTCTAAGGAGTTTTGCGACATATTTTTAAAACCGAGCAATTCGCGGGTAATTTCGCGATTGATAGGATAACTCGTTCCTGCGAGCGCGCCGCTGCCAAGGGGCATTACGTCGATCCGTTTCAACGCGTCGGCAAAGCGTTCTGCATCACGCATAAACATTTCGGAATAAGCGTTAAAGTACTGCGCGCAGTTAATCGGTTGTGCTTTCCGCAAGTGGGTGTAGCCGGGCATAATGTGCGAAACGTTCTTTTCGGCGATCGTGATAAGGGTGCGAATAAGGTTTTTAAGAAGTTTGATAATTTCCTTTGCCGATTCACGGGTGTAAAGACGGAAATCGGTAGCCACCTGGTCGTTTCTGCTGCGAGCGGTGTGCAAGCGCTTGCCTGCATCCCCGATCCGTTTTACAAGTTCGTTTTCCACGAACGAGTGGATATCTTCTTGCCCTTCAATCACCAAAGCGCCGCTTTCAATTTCCGAAAGGATTTCTTTCAACCCGCCGTGGATAAGCGTTTTATCTTCTTGGGAAATTACGCCGCAGCGGCTCAACATTTCGGAGTGCGCGAGCGAAGCGGTGATATCCGCTTTATAGAGTTTTTTGTCGAAAGAGAGCGATTCGTTAAACGCGTCGGCATCCGCCGCGATAGGAGAATCGAATCTACCTTGCCATAACTTCATAATTTTTTTACCTACCTTTAAGAGATTGCCGATAAGGCTTGACTTTTTATAAAAGTCGTGCTATGATAAGTTATAGATATTTTACTATTTTTTTCGCATTTAATCAAGTCTTTTTGCGGAAAAAAGGAAAGGAATTGCGTAAATTATGATTATTTTGGGGATTGACCCCGGTATCGCCACGCTGGGCTACGGCGTAATTGAAAAAGACGATCGCGGAAATTGCCGCGCCGTGGACTACGGCGTTGTGACCACGCCGAAAGAAAAACCGTTGCCCGAGCGCTTAAAAATGCTAGAGAGCGGAT
Organism: Clostridia bacterium; assembly: GCA_017457345.1. Lineage (GTDB taxonomy): Bacteria > Bacillota > Clostridia > Christensenellales > Borkfalkiaceae > Scatosoma. The sequence goes on from JAFTHR010000099.1 coordinate 3,491, forward strand.
TGAGCGAAGTGGTGCGCAAGTTTCAACCGGACGAGATCGCATTCGAAGAACTCTTCTTCACCAAAAACATCACCACGGGGATTGCGGTTGCGCACGCGCGCGGCGTGGCAATGCTCGTTTGCGCAAAACATACGGAAAAACTGTTCGAATACACGCCTATGCAAATTAAGCAAGCGCTCACGGGCTACGGTAGAGCGGAAAAGAAACAAATGCAAGAAGTGGTTGCTTCCCTTCTTCGTTTGAAGTCTATCCCGAAACCGGACGACGCCGCAGACGCCCTTGCCGTTGCCCTTTGCCAAGCGTTCACGAGCCGTTTCGGCGGTCTTTTTAGCGTGGGGAATATGACGAGAACACAGGGCAACAATACGGTGTCCGGTAGCAGGTTCGAAGAGTTGCTCCGCGCCGAAAACGCAAAGAATAAAAAGAGCAAACAATCAGTCACGGGGGCAAGCCAAGAAGCGCTTACCCGTGCCACGGGGATTGCGGGGATTACGGGCGTAGGCAGAGCCTCGTCAAAGCCCTGCCCCCCTAAAAAATAAGAAAACGGAGAAAAAACAGGACTATGATAGCCTATCTTAGAGGAAGAGTAATCACCACCACGGCGGAAACGGCGGTATTAGACGTGCACGGCGTTGGCTACGAACTCTATTGCACGGCGGCGGCATTTTCGAAAATAGCACAAAGCGAAACCGCCGAACTTTATACCTATTTGCAGTTAAAAGAAGACGGCGCAACCTTATACGGTTTTGCTACTCCCAAAGAAAAGGATTTGTTTTTACAACTCATTTCCGTGTCGGGCGTAGGGCCGAAACTTGCGGTGTCGATACTTATGGGATTATCGGCAGACGCGCTTGCGGAAGCGATTGCCACGGCAGACGTAAAGCGCCTTAGCACCGTGAAAGGCTTAGGCAAAAAGACGGCGGAAAAAATTATTTTGGAATTGCACGGCAAGATCTCGGCGGCGGAAATTATGAGCGTTTCGGAAGAACCCGTAGCGGCGAAAGCGCAAGAACAAAAACTGATGCCGGAAGATGAAGACGCGGTATCGGCGTTAATGGGTTTGGGCTTTACGAGAAACGAAAGCGTACACGCCGTAAAGCGCGCAAGAGAAAGCGGCGCGCGTACGGTAGAAGAAATTATTATGATAGGCTTACGCGGTGCGTAAGGAGGGCGATATGTTCGACGAAGAATATCAAGATGGATACGAAGACGAAAGTTTAGTCGTCAGTACGCGCACGGAATACGACGCGGAGGAAAACGCCCTGCGCCCCAAAACGATGGAAGGGTACGTTGGGCAGGAAAAAGTAAAAGAAAATCTCGGCGTGTATATCGAAGCGGCGAAACGCCGTGGCGACGCGCTGGATCACGTGTTATTATACGGTCCTCCGGGCTTAGGGAAAACCACGCTTGCACACATCATTGCAAGCGAACTTGGCGTGCAAATAAAACTCACGAGCGGTCCTGCAATCGAGCGTTCGGGGGACTTGGCGGCGATCTTGACCAACTTAAACGAAGGGGACGTACTCTTTATCGACGAAATCCATCGTTTAAACCGTTCGGTAGAAGAGATTTTATATTCGGCAATGGAAGACTACGCGCTCGATATTATCGTGGGGAAAGGTCCTTCGGCGCGCAACATTCGTTTCGCACTCAAAAAGTTCACGTTGATCGGTGCAACCACCAAAGCGGGCGCGCTTGCCGCGCCCTTGCGGGATCGGTGTGGGATCATCAACCGCTTGGATATGTATGAAAA
>JAFTHR010000100.1 GCA_017457345.1 Clostridia bacterium
AAAGACACATTTTGTCAAGGAGAGAACAATGATTAATCAGGATTTCTTTTTAGCACTTGAAGAACTCGACAAGCAGAAAGGCATTTCGGCGGAAGAGTTTATCGCCGCGCTTGAAAACGCGATCGTAATCGCTTATAAAAAGAGCACGGGTATTTCAGGCGGTGTAGAAGTAAAACTCAATTCCGAGAAAAAGTCTATCAAAATTTACAGCGTTCGTTCGGTAGTTGAAGAAGTAGTTGATCCCGAAAAGGAAATCAGCGTGGACGAAGCGCGTGAAATTAAAAAGAGTTACAAGGCTGGCGACGTAGTTACCACGGAAATTCAGTCCAAAAACTTTGGTAGAATTGCAGCGCAAACGGCTAAACAAGTTTTACTTCAAAAATTGCGTGAAATCGAACACGAAAACACTGTTAACGAGTTTGAAGATAAAGAAGGTGAACTTATGGTTTGTACGGTAAGACGTATAGAAGACGGCAACGTTTACGTGGAAATCGGCGGTAACCAAATTGAAGGCGTGTTGATGCCTAGAGATCAAGTGCCTGGGGAAAAATACGAACTCAACCAAAAACTTAACGTCTACGTTAAGCGCGTTAAAAACACCGGTAGACTTGCTCAAATAGTAGTTTCAAGAACTGCAAACGGACTCGTTAAGCGTTTGTTTGAAAATGAAGTTCCGGAAATTAAGCAAGGCGTGGTAGTGGTTAAAGGCGTTGCAAGAGACCCTGGTCAAAGAACCAAGATTGCAATTTACAGTGAAGATCCTATGGTTGATGCAGTCGGTGCTTGCGTCGGTAACAAGGGCGCGAGAGTAAACGCAATAGTAGGTGAACTCGGCGGTGAAAAAATCGACATTATTCCGTGGAGTGAAAATCCGCTTGAATATATTTCCAGCGCGCTTTCACCCGCACGCGTAATTAAAGTAGTTCAAACGGGTGACGAATCTGCAATGGCGGTAGTTCCCGACGACAAACTTTCACTTGCTATCGGTAGAAGCGGACAAAACGCAAGGCTTGCAGTTCGCCTTACCGGTTGGAAGATAGACGTTAAGAGCGAAAGCGCTGCGCTTAGCGAACTCGGGGAAGAATCCGTTGAAGAAAGCGTAGAAGCGGCTGAATAATATGGAAAAGAAAATACCTATGCGCACTTGCATAGCGTGCAGGGCAAATAAACCCAAAAGAGAATTGATACGCATAGTTAAATCGGGCGAGGAAATTAAACTTGATTTTACCGGTAAACTAAACGGTCGTGGCGCGTATATATGCAATGATAAAGGGTGCGTAGAAAAACTTAAAAAACAAAAACTTTTAAACAAAGCGTTTTCAATGCAAGTGTCGGAACAAGTTTACGACGAGATTTTGGAGGAGTTCCTTGGAAAACAAGACTAAAGCGGAAACTTTTATAGGCTTTGCCATACGCGCAAAAAAATTTCGCATAGGAATGAACGCGTCGCAAACACTAAAAAAGATAAACTTAATAATAGTTTGTCACACGGCGAGCGACAATACCAAAAAGGAAGCCTATAAACTTGCGGCAAAACACCGTTGTAAAATTATTGAAACGGTAATTAAGACGCTCTCTGAACTTACTTTTAGAGAAAACGCAAAAGTAATGGCGATAGCGGATAGCGCGCTATCGAAAGCGATTTTAGATAATTCGGAAAAGGACTTTATAGCGAGAAATTAGGAGAATAAAATGGCTGAAAACAAAGCAATGCAT
>JAFTHR010000101.1 GCA_017457345.1 Clostridia bacterium
TCACTTTTTATTGTCAAGTAAATTTTCACTCTTTTTTTAACTTTTTTTAAATAATTTTGCATTTTTTAAATCCCCTTTCTTTGCGCCTTTCTTGACATTTTTTCATAGGCTTGCTATAATGAAAAAAAGATGTTTTTAGGAGAATTGAACGTTGAAAATACTTAAAATCGTGCTCACCTGCCTTTCCGCTTTATGCGTTGCCGCCGTTTTTCCCGTTGCCTTTTTCAGCGCGGTGGGTGCAGCTTGTTGTTTTGTAGGCGCACTTGCCTTTGCAGGCGGGATGTTTTTTGTAAAGCGCTTAGAAGAAAAGAAAGAAGCCAAAACCGCGCCGAAAGAAGCAGATTTTTTTACTCCTACCGATAAAGACTAAAAAATTACAATTTTTTTAATTAAATCTATTGAAAAATTCCTTTTCTTGTAGTATAATAAAAGTACTAAAATAATATAGGAGGCAATTTCTCATGGCTAAAGCTTCGAAAGATTACTTTGGGCTTGGTAGAGTGTTAAGTCTTATCCTTGCTATCATTCCCATCACCGCACTTATCTGTGGTTTCCTTACGAGATTGAAGGAAGGTAAAATCCTTGCTGCTATTCTCCGTGTAGTTCTTGGTTGGAACGTTATTTGGATTGTTGACATCATCCTTATGGCTCTCAACGGAAGAATTCTTCGTTTGCTTAACATCTAAACAAACAAGGAAAACCGTTCGCTTTGCGAACGGTTTTTTCTTTTGCGCGCGAACGCGCGCACGCACGTATACGCGTATACTATATTATATAAGGCGCACCCGCAAAGGGGTGCGCCTTTTTAACGTTCTTCAAACTGCTCTATAATATCGAGCATTTCTTCTATTCTATATAAATCTTCGGGGGAATAATAGTCGATCTACACTCTTCCCTTTTTGCCGTTCCCAACGAGCGAAACCTTCGTTCTAAACACACTCCGCATACGCTCCACGACCGCTTTGAGTTCGGCGCTCTTTGCCGCCGCCAACGCGTCCTTTTGCTGTGGCATCACTTCGGGCGGGGTTAAAAACACCTTTACGGCGCGTTCCATTTCCCGTACCGTATATTCTCGCTTGATGCTCTCTTGCGCGAACGCAAGTTGTTTATCTTTCGGCACTTTCACAAGCGTTCTTGCGTGCCCTGCGGAAAGTTGACCGCTTTCTACGAGCCCTACCACTTCCGGCGCAAGGGTTAATAGCCGCAACGTGTTCGCCACCGCCGGGCGGGATTTGGATAAAACTACGGCAACCTCGTCCTGCGTGAACCCAAACTCTTTTACAAGCCGCTGCATTTGGTACGCTTGATCCATTGCCCCGCCTTGCTCCGCTTTCAATTTCTCTACAAGCGAAAACACTTCGGCGTCCTTTTCCGTGAAACGATACACTTTTGCGCGCGCTTGCGTTGCACCCGTTTTACAAAGCGCGTGATAATCGAACTCCGCAGACAATAATTCGTATCCGTCGTTTTTTTCATTGACGGCGATAGTCGGCGCACCGTTCAATAAAAAGTACGCGGCACGTTCACGGAGTTTTTCTTCCAAAAACCCGTCTGCACCACTTTCCACGGAAACAGAAGAAAGGTTTACTTCTCTTTCTTCGCAATCCACGCTCATCATTTTTCTTTTTTTCATTTGCTCTTTCCTTATCGGCAAAACGGAGCCGTTTACCGCCTCCGTTTTTATCCGTTATTCTTCAGTTTTTTCTTCCGTTGCTTGCGTTTCCGCTTCTTTCGGCTCGCTATCTAAAACGTGCTCGGGCGCAGGCTGCGGTGCCTGACGGAACGGATCGGATGCGTGCGTACTTTCACGCGTATCCATAAACTCGATCACTTCTTTATACGAAGCGCCTTTCATAAGCAACGCCACTTCTTCCGTGTAAATGGTTTCGCGCTCTACGAGCACACGGGACATATTATCGAGAATGGAGCGGTTTTCTTTGAGCAACTTCGTGGCACGTTCGTGTGCAGAA
>JAFTHR010000102.1 GCA_017457345.1 Clostridia bacterium
GTAGTGCTTGCAAAGTGCGCCGTTTGTGAAAAAACGCATCAAGTAAAAGACGAAGACATTATTCTTCACGAACGCCCCGCAAGAGACGTAAATCGTTTTGCGGAAGTGGAAAAATTAGAAGCAATGACGGAGGAAGAACGCTTTGCGTTCTGGAGAGACCAACTCTCCAAGTGTATCCGTTGCAACGCTTGCCGCAACGTATGCCCTGCATGTTCTTGCTTAAAGTGTGTATTCGATAACCCTCAATCGGGCGTTGCTGCAAAAGCAAACGATACGGAGTTCGAAGAACAACTTTTCCACGTAATTCGTGCGTTCCACGTTTCGGGGCGTTGTACGGACTGCGGTGAATGTAGCCGTGTATGTCCTCAAAACATCCCGCTCCATCTTTTGAACAGAAAGTTCATTAAGGACATTAACTCCTTGTACGGCGATTTCCAAGCAGGTGAAACGGCAGAAGGCAAAACTCCTTTAACCGAATACACTGAGGGAGACGTTGAACCCAAAGACGTTTTTAACGGAGGGGACGAATAATGTTTAGAATTGCAAAAGAAAAACTCAATGAACTCTATGCCAAAATTAATGAAAGTATGGGATTGTATATCCCCATTAAAAAGGCAGGAGAAGTAAATTATCACGTTTGGGGCGAAGGCAAAGAAGTTTCCTTAGAAACGCTCAAAACGGTAAAATCTCCTAAAAATATGTTCTTCCCCCAAACGGAAGACATGATGAAATTTAAAACGGAAGGCAACAATATCGAAATTATCGACGCTCGTTTCGAAAAACGTCCGTTCGTCCTTTTCGGCGTGAAAGCGTGCGATTATAAGGCGATCGAAGTGCTCGATAAAGTGTTCCTTGCCGAACCCGTGGATACTTTCTATCAAATGAGAAGAGAGGCTACCACGATTGTCACGCTTGCATGCTCCAAGCCGGAAGAAAGTTGTTTCTGCACGGTGTTTGGGATTGATCCTACCGCGGCTTATGGCGACGTGACCACGTGGCTCGAAGGCGAATACCTGTACTGGCAAGCCAACACCGAAAAAGGGGAAGCGTTAACTTCGCTCGTTGGCGGGCTTTTAGAAGCGGACAACGGGAATGCGGTGGAAGCGCAAAAAGAAGCAACGAAGAAAGTGCTTGAAAAACTTCCGTTTGCGGCGCTCGATTTAAGTCGCTTCAAACCCGAGAACTTGAACGAACTCTTCAATGCGCCCGAATGGCAAGAAATGAGCGAGGCATGTCTCGGTTGTGGTACTTGTACCTTCGTTTGCCCTACCTGTCAATGCTTCGACATTCGTGACTTTAAAACGAACAACGGCGTTATTCGTTATCGTTGTTGGGACTCCTGCATGTATTCCGATTTCACGTTAATGGCACACGGCAACTCTAGAAATACGCAAATGCAACGTTTCCGCCAACGCTTTATGCACAAGCTCGTTTATTATCCTTCCCAAAACGACGGATTATATTCCTGTGTAGGTTGCGGCCGTTGCGTAAACAAGTGCCCGCAACGCCTCAATATCGTAAAAGTTATTAAAACGTTGGGAGGAGAAAAGAAATGATACAAGAAACCCTTATCCCGAAAGTAGGCGTAGTCACCGATATTCGTAAGGATACGCCGGACGTTAAAACGTTCCGCGTGGTGGGTACGGATGGTAAAAAACTCTTTGAACACATGCCCGGGCAATGCGCAATGGTGTCTATCCCCGGCGTTGGGGAATGTATGTTCTCGATTACCTCTTCTCCCACGAACAAAGAGTATATGGAGTTCTCCATTAAAAAGTGCGGTTGCGTGACGGAAGTTATCCACGCGTTAGAAGTTGGCGCACAAGTGACCGTTCGCGGACCTTACGGCAAAAACTTCCCTGTGGAAGGCGAGTTCAAAGGCAAAGATTTGCTCTTTATCGCCGGTGGTATCGGTCTTGCGCCCTTGCGCAGCGTTATTAACTACGTTCGCCACTATCGCAACAACTACGGCAAAGTAGTGATTGTGTACGGTGCAAGAAGTAAAGACGATTTGGTGGATATCGAAGAGATTAAAACGGAGTGGATGAACGAGCCGAACACGGAAGTATATCTTACGATTGACCGTGAACAAGAAGGTTGGGACGGACACGTTGGATTCGTACCTGCTTACGTGAAAGAACTTGGATTGAATCCAAACATGACGGCGGTACTTTGCGGACCTCCCATTATGATCAAGTTTACGCTTGCAGGTTTGCTTGAACTCGGTTTCGACAAATCGCGCGTTTACACCACGCTTGAACTTCGTATGAAATGCGGCGTTGGGAAATGCGGTAGATGCAACGTAGGCGATAAGTTCGTGTGTAAAGACGGGCCCGTGTTCCGCATGACGGAACTCGACGAATTGCCCGACGAGTATTAAGGAGAACGAAAATGGAAAAATTAGTAAACGTATATCTGTTCGGTAAACGCTATCAAGTTCCCGAAAGTTTAACGATTATGAAGGCGATGGAATACGCAGGTTATCAACTTGTTCGTGGTTGCGGTTGCAGAAACGGTTTCTGCGGCGCGTGCGCAACGATTTATCGTATTCACGGCCAACAAGAACTCAAAACGTGCCTTGCGTGCCAAACGAAGGTAGAGGAGGGGATGTACGTGGCAACGTTGCCGTTCTTCCCTCTTGTGAAGAAGGTGTACGATATCGAAAAGATTAAGCCCACCCAACAAATTATGATGCAACTCTACCCCGAGATCTACTCTTGTATCGGTTGCAACGCTTGTACCAAGGCTTGTACGCAAGAACTTAACGTTATGCAATACATTGCGTATGCACAACGCGGTGAGTATGAAAAGTGCGCGGAAGAGAGTTTCGACTGCGTTATGTGCGGCGTATGCTCTTCGCGTTGCCCTGCGGGGATTTCTCATCCCCAAGTGGCGGAACTTGCGCGTCGTTTAACGGGTAAATACCTTGCGCCCACGAGCGAACATCTTGTAAACCGCGTGGCGGAGATCGACGCAGGCGATTGCAAAGCGGCTTTGGAAGCGATTATGAACACGCCGCTTGAAGAACAAAAGAACCTCTATAACCATAGAGAAATCGAAAAATAAGGAGAACGCGTTATGTATCAATATACTGAAGAACAACTTAGTTCTATGAAAAAAGTAGAAGCATCGCGTGCTGCTCGTATTGAAAAACTCCATGCAAGAATGTCCGCAGAAGAAAAGGATGCGGTTTTGGCGGAGTTTCACCCGGACTATATCACTTCTGCATACGAAGAACTGAACGTGGGTAAATATAAAGGAGGTAAGGTCCTTCACGAACTTGCAAACCTTTTGCAAGGCAGATCTCGCGTGCTTGATATGGATATCGATCTTTCGAAGATTGATTACGACGTAGACGTGCTCGTTATCGGTGGTGGCGGTGCAGGCTCTTCGGCTGCAATCGAAGA
>JAFTHR010000103.1 GCA_017457345.1 Clostridia bacterium
GCTCGCCGTTTGAACGAAGCAACGGGTGCAATTTTCGAAAAGGTTTCAGAATCGGAGGCTCCGTACAGCGCAAACGGCAAATACATTTACTTCTGCTGCGATCAATCGATGAATTCGGCGGGTGTTAGCAAGCCTTCGCAAGATCTCGGTGCGTCGGGCTACTATATCAAGACGGTAAATAACAACGTATTTCTCTACGTGAAGAACGTATGGGGTGCGAATAACGCGGCGGTAGGCTTTGTGAAATACGTTTTGGGCTACGAAATGTATTCGGACGATATCGTCACCTATGAAGTAGAAGTAGGCGAAACGGTATACCTTCCCGAAATGACGATTATCGACAAACCCGACTTTGAATACTTCGTCCCTGGTAACATGATGTCTTCTGAAGGTTCGGCGGGTATGAGATATTTCCAACGCAGCCCGTTCCCGAACGTAAACGGTGAAGCATGGCACAACGCGCTCAACTATTGCGATCCGGAAGAGGAAGAATGCAAAACTTACAAATCGTTCTGGTATAACGACTCTTCGAACCCTACGCAACTTTGCTATACGGCACATGGGAATACAACTGCATACAACGCGCTTGTAAACCGTGTATACAACGTCATTAAAGATATCATTGATAAGAACCCCACGTATACGGATATCACGCTTACCAACGAAGATAACGGCGGTACCTGTACATGTTCTGCTTGTACGTCTAAAAAGAATCAATATGGTGCGATTTCTGCAACGAACATCTTGTTCTGTAACGACGTAGCGGCGAAACTTGAAGCATACTTTGCACCGAAAGGTCAAACGGTTCGTATTTGTTTCTTCGCTTATCAAGACACGGTGAACCCTCCCACGAAAGGTGGTATTAGCTTCCACAAGAACGTTGGTGTATTCTACGCACCGCTTCTTGCGCAATACAACAAGACCTTCTACCACACGAATAACGCATCTTACGCAAACTACATGACCGCTTGGTCGAAGTTGACGAACTGGATGTACATCTGGCTCTATGAAACGAACTACAACCACTACTTGTACCCGCTCAACTCTTACGATACGATGGTAGAAAGTTTCCGTTTTGCGAAGTCGTGCAACGCCATCTATATGTTCCCTGAAGGGCAATTCAACCAAGGCAACGTAACGGCGTTTGGTAAGTACAAGGAATACCTTGATGCGAAAGTATTGTGGGATTTGAACTGAGATCCTTCTGATTTGACGGAAGACTTCTTCAACAACTACTTTGGTCCTGCGGCAGGTCCTATGCGTACGTTCTACGAAGAGATGCAAGCACAACTTGAATGGATCGAAGCAAACAACGGTGAAATCGACGGTCAAATCTACAACGAAATCAACAAGAGTTGGTACTGGCCGAAACGTCAACTTGATCACTGGATAGAACTTTGCGACGAAGCGTTTGAAATGATCGATTATTTGAAAGTTGTTGATCCTGGCCTTTACGACGTTTACGAAAAACACATCAACGTTGAAAGACTCTTCCCGTTATTCGCGAGAATCGAATTGCACAAAGCGTCGTATTCCGAAGAGACGGTAAACAAGATGAAAGAAGAGTTCAAGAGTCTTGCAAGAAAATTGCAAGCAAACTACAAGTCGGAATTGGGTCTTTTGACTGCGTTCTACGCAACGTGGTAAAATTAAGACCTTTCAAGGTGTACGTGCGCTGAAAAAAATTCAGCGAAACAAAAAAAGAAAAACTCTTTGCGCCGAGCGGCGGAAAAGCCGCTCGGCGGAGGAGATACCTTCTCTGAGGTAATGATTATGAAAAAAATATACGAAGAACCTTCGGTAGAAATCATTCTCATTTCTTCTCGCGACGTGATTACCGATAGTAAGACCGGTAGTGGCGAGGGAGGCTGGAATAGCGATTGGTGGAGCAGTGGCTCGGGTGATAATTCGGGCAGTTGGTTTGACTCTCCCTTCGGCGGAGGTAATTAAGTATGAGAAAACATAGAAAAAACACCTTACTTGGCTTACTGTGCGCGGCTAGTGTGCTGTGCGCAGGTTTTGGCGCGGGTACAATTGCTACGAAATACGCCAAAGCAGAAGAAGTTATAGATGAAACGCCGCCCGTAGTTGAAACGTGTTCTATTTGTGGCGGTGAAAAGCACGAAACGGCGCTTTGCACGGCGCCTACGGCGAACGTGAACGTAGGCGGTGGCGAAACGTACACGAAAAACGGGATGCCGGTAGATATGACCGAGTACGCCCTTTCTAGTGATGCGCTCAAAATAGATACGAAAGCTTCTATCCGCTTGGCTTCCTTAGACGGTCGTGTTGCAGCAGGTGTAGACTATTCGGCACTTCGTTTCCGCGTATTGATGAAATCGGAAACGCGCGAATTAATGCAAGAGAACTTCTGGAAAGACCAAGATGCGTGGGAGATGGGTATTCTCGTTATCCCTGTGAACGTGCTTGGTAAAAACGCGAGTGGCGAACAAGAACTCACGCTCGAAACGCAAAAAGCCAACAAATTAGAAATAGCAGGTTATCATTGGCAACCAGCCGAAGGGGTAGACGGCTACGAACAAGTTGTTTACAACCTTTACAATATGCCTGAATACGACGAGATTTATCTTGCAAATATGTGTGCTCGTGCATACGTAAAATACATAGATAAAGCGGCGGTAAAAGCAGGCGCAACGGAAGAAGA
>JAFTHR010000104.1 GCA_017457345.1 Clostridia bacterium
AAGTCGGCAATCGCCAAGAATTGCAAGAAAGAATTCGCGTGCTTTCTATGGAAGCGGGGAAACACGTGAAAGTTGAATGTAATGAAAACAACTTGATTGAACTTATTCAAAAGGACGAGTTGTTCCGCCCCGTATGGGATCGGTTAGACGGTATTTTAGAGCCGAAAAACTTTATCGGCAGAGCACCTTCGCAAACGGTGGAATTCATTGAACGGGAAATCGATCCGATCCTTTCTAAACACGCCGAATTGCTTGGTGAAAAAGGCGAACTTCGCGTATAAAAAACGCAAAAAATTAGTGGGGTATTAGCGGCTATGGTGTACGAAATTGCTGATTTACGAATAGAAATCCGTTGCCGTTATCCTTTCACGGCTTGGCTTTGCCGCGAGTATCTTTCAAAAGATCAATCGGCGCCTGCTTCGTTAAGCGTGAGCGTTTCAAACGAAGAGATGGATGCGGAGCGTGCGGTTGCGCCTGAATTAGACGACGCGTCTTTGGAAAGCAACTGCATTTACCGTAAATTATGCGTGCAACTGCCAGCCTATAATCGATTTTTATTGCACGCTTCGGTCGTGGAATACGGCGGCGTGGCGTACGCTTTTTTAGGCAAAAGCGGTGCGGGAAAATCTACGCACGCAGGGCTTTGGATAAAGTACTTGCAAGAAGCGTCCATTTTAAACGGTGATAAGCCGATCGTCCGTGTGGAAGAGAGTGGAATAATTGTTTACGGCACGCCTTGGTGCGGGAAAGAATTGCTCGGCAAAAACGCGAGCGCGCCGCTTAAAAGCATCGGTTTTATCGAACAAGAAAAAGAAAAGAGCATGGTTGCGCACTCGCAAAGCGCGGCGGCAAAGCGTGTGCTCACGCAAACAATTTTTCCAAAAGAAGAAACGCTTGCAGCACGCACTTTAGAATTATTGAACGAACTTATAACGCGAACTCCTGCGTATTTGCTCAAATGCAACGTATCGGAAGAAGCGTTTAAAACTTCCTACAAAGCCTTAACGGAGTAAAGGAGAAGAATATGAAAGTTAAAAGCGAATTCGTTTTAAGAGAAGTCGGTGGAGAGAAAATCGTTGTGCCCGTTGGCAAAACGGCGGCGTTTTTTCACGGTATGATTACTTTGAACGAAACCGGTGCTTTTTTGTGGCAGTTTTTTACCGAAGAACATACCGCTGACGACGGGGCAAACGCCCTTTGCGCCGAATACGAGGTAGACAAGAAAAAGGCGCGTTTACACGTGGATAAATTTTTAAGCACGTTGTTTGATGCGGGCGTGTTAGACGAGTAAGTTATGCAAACCGCCCCTTTAACGATTGAACAAACGCTAGAAAAGCACGGAAAATACGTGTGCCCTATCGTTGGGGTAAGTATGTTGCCGCTTTTAAAAGAAGAGCAAGATAGCGTGGTTATCGAGCCGAAAAATACACGGCTTCCGTTATACTCCGTGGCGCTTTTTCGCCGTGGTGAGCAGTACGTTTTGCACCGCGTTGTAAAGGTGGAAGAAAACGGATATTATACGCGCGGCGATAATACGTATTTCAACGAGTACGTTTTAGAAGAAAACGTAATAGGGGTTATGACGGGTTTTTTCCAAGGAAAGGAGTTCGTTTCGGCGGAAGATCAAATTTATTTAAAATACGTGAAAAAACGGATCAAATCCTATCCTGTCCGCCGTATTTTTGTTAAAATTAAGGCGATTTTTCAAAAATTATTTAAGAAGAGAACGTAGTATGAAAAAAGTAGCAAATGCGTTAACCCTTTTGTTTTCGTTAACGTTTGTGTTTGGGTGTTGCCCTTCTTGTAAAGAAGAAGACGATACGGTGTATTTTTCCATTATCGGTGATAGCATTTCAACTTATGCGGGTTGGTCTAACAACGCTTCGGTAAATACCACAATCGGCGAAAATTGGGTTTATTACTATGAAAATCATCCCGATTTGCCAAACGGTGTAAACGATACGTGGTGGAAACGCACCGCTGATCGTATGGGATACGAAGTGCTAGTAAACAACTCTTGGTCTGGCTCTTTGGCGTCTTGTGCGGAAAGCGGTCCAACGAATATGGACGGGTGCGGCAGGCGTGCGGTAAATTTACACGCTGATACGGGGAAAAACGCGGGAAAACAACCAGACGTTATCGCCGTTTATTTAGGAACGAACGATTATTATCAAATTTTGAATTTCGGTAGTTATTCGGAAGTGGATTTTGATACGCTCGTTCAAGCGGATGGCTCTGGTGGCTACGAGTACGAAATCCCTGCGAATTTTGCCGAAGCCTACGCCGTTATGATGCATAAAATCACAACGAAATACTCTTCGGCAACCGTCTATTGTTTGCCTATTTTGCCTTATTCTTCGGGGCAAGGGATAGCGGTTATCGAGCAGATCAACGGCATTATTTTTAGTTTAGCCGAACACTTTAACGCAACTTACGTAGATACTTATACCACGTTCAAAAACCTGCGTAGATTTCATACCTATATGGATGATGGCTCTGGTGGTGGTATCCATCCAAACGCGGCGGGAATGGGTGTAATTGCGGATTGTGTTGTGGAAGAAATGGAAAAAACAAAAAAATCATAATTTCTTTGGAGGGAGAATATGAGTAAAAAAACGAAACTTTTTAGTTATTTATTGAGTGGCTTGCTGATTGCATCTTCTTTTGCAGGATGCGCTGGTAGCCAAAGTAGTAAGAGCAGCAGTTCTAGCTCTTCAAGCGGTGGTGCTTCGGAATATACTTTAGAAGCAATCTATGCTCAAGCGCAAGATCTTGGGTTTGAGGGCTCGCTAGAAGAGTTTAAAGAATACGTGAAGGGCGACGAAGGCGTTGGCGTTGAAGAAGTGTACGTAGAAGGCGGGCA
>JAFTHR010000105.1 GCA_017457345.1 Clostridia bacterium
CGTGGAAAGGAGCAAACGCACGGTGGAAGATCCGGTATAGAGCAATAAATGCACATCGTCCTTACTCGTTTGGAGCACGCGGTTCACCTTGCTTTCTATAAGCAGCGTATTCAATTCTTTCGCAATTCTGCGGATATGGAACGCGTCCTGCGGCATTTTTCGACCAAACTCCTTTCTTTTTTACAAAACCTTTTGATAAATTATACCCTAAAATTCTCAAATTGTAAACAAAAACGCTTTCTTTTTAAGGACAAATATGATAAAATGTAGTTTGCAAAGCCTTTTTGAATAATCAAAAAGAGCCGCGCCAAAAAAACGAAAAAATAAAAAATTATTTATAAGACCTATCAGGAGAAGTTAAATTATGAAGTACACGACCAAAGCAGCAGAAAAAAGCACCGTTAAAATCACTTTGAAATTCGACGGCGCTGAATGGAAAGAAGCCCTTACCAAAGCGTACGCGCAAACGAAAGGCAAATACGCCATCAACGGCTTCCGTAAAGGGAAAGCACCCAAGAACGTGATTGAAAGCGTTTACGGCAAAACGGTTTTCTTTGAAGACGCGCTCAACCTTCTTTTCTCGGATAACTACGCAAACGTTATCAACAAAGAACAAAAGAAGTTCACCGTTGTAGGCGACCCGAACTTTCGGTGGAAAAATTAGAAGAAGACGCGGTGTGGATCGTTGCCGTTGTGCCCGTAAAACCCGAAGTGAAAATCTCTGCTTACACGGGTATGAAAATCCAAGAATACGCGTATAATGTAAAGGATTCGGACGTAGACGCCGAACTTGAAAAAGTACGCGATAGAAACGCACGCAAAGTGGAAGTGACCGACAGAGCGGCTCAAAACGGCGACACCGTTAAAATCGACTTCGTTGGCACGGTAGACGGCGTGAAATTCGACGGCGGCGAAGCCGAAGGCTTCGACCTTACCTTTGGCAGCGGTCAATTCATCCCCGGCTTTGAAGATCAAGTGGTTGGTATGAATATCGGCGACGAAAAGGACGTTAACGTCACCTTCCCCGAAAACTATCAAGCCGAAAACTTGAAAGGTAAGGCAGCCGTATTTGCGGTAAAACTCCACGCGATCACGGGCAAAGAGCTCCCCGAAGTGACCGACGAATGGGTGAAAGACGCAACGGGTAGCGAAACGATCGAAGCGTACAAAGAAAAGACGAAGGCGCGTTTGCAAGCACAACTTGACAAAAAGGCGATCGACGAAACGGAAAATAGCATCTTAACCGAAATCTGCAAAAACGCAGAAGCAGAAATCCCCCAAGCGATGATCGAAACGGAAATCGACGGGATTATGCAAAAAATCGAATATCAACTTATGGACCACGGCTTAAAACTTGCCGACTATCTCGATTTCTTGAAAGTGACCGAAAGCGATTTTAGAAAGAACTACGAAGAACAAGCGCGCAAGAACGTTATGAGCCAACTCGTTATCTCGCACATTATCGAAGCGGAAAAAATTGAAGCAACGGAAGCGGAAGTAGACGCTCAAATCGCTGAACAAGCGGCGTCGGTTGAAAAATCCCTTGAAGAATACAAAAAGGGTATGGACGCTCGTCAATTCGACTATATCCGCAGCGATATCGTAATTAAGAAATTGTTCGACTTCTTGAAAGCGAACAACGAAATGTTCGTGGAGGAATCCAAATAATGGAGAAAAACGTTCTCGTTCCTTACGTGGTGGAACGCACGTCTACGGGCGAACGCTCGTATGTTTTGTATTCTCGCCTTTTAGAAGATAGAATTATCTTTTTGAGCGGGGAAATTAACGACGCGGTTGCAAATACCGTGGTTGCCCAACTCATCTATTTAGAAGGCAAAGATCCAACGAAGGACATCAGTTTGTATATCAACTCCCCCGGTGGCTCCGTTTCCGCGGGGATGGCGATTTACGACACAATGAATTATATCAAATGCGACGTTTCCACCATTTGTATCGGTCTTGCCGCGTCTATGGGTGCGTTCCTGCTTTCGAGCGGCGCGCGCGGGAAACGGTACGCTTTGCCCAACTCGGAGATTATGATCCACCAACCTTTGGGCGGAGCGCAAGGTCAAGCAAGCGATATTAAAATTCAAGCCGAACACATTTTACGAACGAAAGCAAAACTCAACCGTATCTTGTCTGAAAACACCGGCAAGAGCCTCCCCACCATTGAACGCGAGACCGATCGCGACTACTATATGTCGGCGGAAGAGGCGCGTGTTTACGGGTTGATTGATAAAGTGTTCGTAAGCAGGTAATTTCATCCCTGCTCCCGTAAAAACGGTTAAAAAACACGCGCGCAAGATCGTTTAGGGTTTTGCGCGCTTACTTTTCTAGGAGTATTCTAATGGCAAATCAAGACCATCAATGTTCTTTCTGCGGCAAATCGAAATACGAAACGAGAAAATTGCTCGCAGGGCCGAACGGCATTTTTATCTGCGACGAGTGCGTGGACATTTGTAAATCTATGCTCGAAGAACTCGGCGGAGAAACGGACGAAAAGGCGGAAGCGCTTACCCTTAAAAAGCCCGCCGAAATTAAAGCCGAACTCGACAAATATATCGTGGGGCAAGACAAGGCAAAACGCGTTCTTTCCGTTGCCGTTTACAACCACTATAAACGGATTAACGCCCTTACCGAACTCAAAAGAGAAGACGACGGCATTGAAATTGAAAAAAGCAACATTTTATTGCTTGGGCCTACCGGTTCAGGTAAAACGTTGCTTGCAAGAACGCTTGCAAAAATTTTAAACGTTCCCTTTGCCACGAGCGACGCCACCACGTTGACCGAAGCGGGCTACGTGGGTGAGGATGTGGAAAAC
>JAFTHR010000106.1 GCA_017457345.1 Clostridia bacterium
ACAACCTATCGCTCGTTTTATAGGAAGAAAGTTCTTCGGCGAGCGGTTGCCACTCCGAAAGTTCCCCTTTTAAAAAGGCTTGTTTTGCCGCCGTGGGTTGCATTACGTTCATCACGATTTTCGTGGTTTGATACTGACGCACACTCTCGCCGTCTACCTGAAAAGGCGTGTAGGAAATCAGTTCCCCGTCCTCTTCCTCATAGCCGTACCACTCGCCATTTTGCACGAAAGTGGCTTGCTTATCTTCTTGGTACGATTGCAATTTGTACGCCCCGTAGGACATAGTGCTCGCCGGCGACGTTCCGTAAGAAGTGCTAACGAACTCCCCCGAACTATCTTTACACGCTTCGTATAACGGGCGGTACACCAAATAATTGCTCGTGCAAGAGGTTAAAAAATAACTACGAGCAATACGGTTTTTCGTCACGTAGCGGAAGGTATAATCGTCCACTTTATAAAACCCAACGCTAGAAAAATCGGGCTCGTTTTCTTTGGACTCGTAATACTCTTTCGCTCCCGCGATCGCCGATTCCCCCGAAACGTACAAATTCGCGCGATAATTGCGCATTTTCGGGTTTAATAATTGTTGCATAGAATACACGTAGTCGTTTGCGGTAATATCTTCCCCGTTCTCCCACTCCGCTTCTTTATTTAAGCGGAACTCGAACACGTACCCTTCGTTCACCGTCTCTATCGGCACGGCGTTTCCATACTCGTCCTTAGGGAGTTCCGCGCCGTAGCGGGATAAATCGTTTCGGCATTGCGCCGTCACGTCTACGATCTCGCTTGCCATTTCGTACACCCATTGATACTCTCCGTTTCGGCTATCTTTAATAGATACGTCTACAAACGGCGTGGAAAGATACCCTAAAATTTGGCTATCGGCGTTCATTTCCCAAGAATGCGGATTCCAGTTCGTGCCAAGCGCACCCACGGCAATTTTGTAAGTATATTCCCCCTTTTCCCCTTCGTTTTTATTGCATCCTACCGCGCTAAAAACCGAAAAGAGTGTAAATCCCACCAAAAAACAACTTTGAAATACTCTCTTTTTTTGCATATACGTGCACCTCCTACGCTTATTTTCGGTAATTCAAGCATTTTTATGTCCGTAAAACCTTGTATTTTGTCACGGGAAATGGTATAATGAAAACACTATGAAAGTTTATTCATCTTTATCGGAATTAGTTGGAAACACCCCGCTTTTACGCCTTTCGGCGCTTGAAAAAGCGGAAAATCTTTCCGCTACACTCCTTGCAAAACTCGAATACTTCAACCCCGCAGGCTCGGCAAAAGACCGCGTGGCAAAGAGCATTTTAGAAGACGCGGAAAAAAACGGCACGCTCAAAAAAGGCGGCGTTATTATTGAGCCTACCAGCGGAAACACCGGCATTGCGCTCGCCGCTCTCGCCTGCTCGAAAGGCTACCGCGTGATTATCACCATGCCCGACACTATGAGCGTTGAACGCAGAAACTTAATTCGTGCATACGGAGCTGAAGTTCTTTTAACCCCTGGCGAAAAAGGGATGCAAGGCGCTATTGAAACAGCCGAAGAGTTGCACGCAAATCTCCCCG
>JAFTHR010000107.1 GCA_017457345.1 Clostridia bacterium
GTAAGTACTATTTCGTGCCCCAAACACATAAGGTGACGCTTGGAGAAATCGTGGAACTTTTGCAAGTATTCCGCAAACAATCGGAAACGCTCGTAATTCCAGAAATTCCAAACGGTTCGTTTGCGAAAAAACTTTATTCCACGTACTTATCCTATTTGCCGAAAGAAAAAGCGTCGTTCCCGCTCAAGATGAACGAGGACGCGCGCGGTAGTTTTACCGAACTTTTAAGAACGGAAAAGTGCGGGCAGGTATCGGTGAATATCTCGAAACCTGGGATTACGAAAGGTCAACACTGGCATAACACGAAATGGGAATTCTTTATCGTTGTTTCGGGCCACGGGCTTATTCAACAGCGAAAAATCGGTACGGACGAAGTGCTGGAATTTGAAGTAAGCGGCGATAAAATAGAGGCGGTGCATATGCTTCCCGGGTATACGCACAATATCATCAACTTATCGCAGGATAAAGATCTTATCACGGTGATGTGGGCAAACGAACGCTTCGATCCGCAAAAGCCGGATACGTTCTTTGAAAAAGTGGAGGATTGATTATGAAAAAAACGGATTATTCGAAGGTGAGTTTTCAAAACGACGGGCGCTTAAAACTTTTAATTATCGTGGGCACGCGGCCTGAAATTATTCGTCTTTCTTCGGTTATTAAAAAGTGCAAAAAACACTTCGACTGTATGCTTGCGCACACGGGGCAAAACTACGATTATAGTTTAAACGGCGTGTTTTTTAAGGATTTAAAATTAAACGAGCCGGACGTGTATATGGATGCGGTTGGCGCGGATCTTGGGGAAACAATCGGAAACATTATCGATTGCTCTTATAAACTTATGGTGCAAGTGCAACCGGATGCGTTGCTCGTGCTTGGCGATACGAACAGTTGTCTTTCGGCGATCCCTGCCAAAAGATTGCATATTCCCATCTTCCACATGGAAGCGGGCAACCGTTGCAAGGACGAGTGCTTGCCGGAAGAGACGAATAGACGAATTGTAGATATTATTTCCGACGTAAATCTTGCGTATTCCGAACACGCCCGTAGATATCTCGCCGATTGCGGACTGCCCAAAGAACGCACGTACGTGACGGGTTCGCCGATGGCGGAAGTGTTGCGTGAAAATCTTGCGGAGATTGAACAATCGAACGTGCTTGCTCGTCTTGGTCTTGAAAAGAAGAAATACATTCTTCTTTCGGCGCATAGAGAAGAAAATATCGACACGGAAAAGAACTTCCTTTCGCTCTTTAACGCGATTAACGCGTTGGCGGAAAAGTACGATATGCCCGTGTTGTATTCTTGCCATCCCAGAAGCAAAAAACGCTTAACGGAAAGTGGTTTTACCTTGGATAAGCGTGTAATTTTACACGAACCGCTTGGGTTCCACGATTACAATAATTTGCAAATGAACGCGTTTGCGGTAGTGTCCGATAGCGGCACGTTGCCGGAAGAATCTAGTTTCTTTGCAAGTATCGGCAAGCCCATTTCGGCGGTTTGTATTCGAACGAGTACCGAACGCCCCGAAGCGCTCGATAAAGCGTGCTTCGTTCTCTCTGGGATAGACGAAAAAGGTTTGCTGCAAGGCGTGGAGACGGCAACGCTCCTTACCGCGTGCGGTGATCACGGCACACCCGTTCCCGACTATACGGACGAAACGGTTTCTACGAAAGTGGTAAAGATTGTGCAATCGTATACCCGTATCGTAGACAAAATGGTGTGGAGAAAGTTTTAATTTATGCAAAGCGAATTGCGTGTTATTCAAATTGTAAAAAGCCTGCTTACAGGTGAAGAAATCCCCGACTGCGAAAACTTGCAGTCGGTGTTTTCGTGCGCGCAAAAGCACTCTTTGGAGACTATGGTGTACGAGGCGGTGAAAAATAGCCAAACCGTACCCGAAGAGTTTAAAAAGGAAGCAAAAAAGCAGTATTTCATCCAACTTGCTCAACTTGCTTTGCAGGAAGAATGCGCTAAGGAACTCTTTGCGCTCTTCCAAGAGCGCGGCATAAAATACCTGCCTTTAAAAGGGTACGTGCTGCGTGAACTGTACCCAAAAAAAGAGTGGCGCATCTCTTGCGACGTAGACGTGTTTTACGATTCTTCCCGCCGCAAAGAAGTGGAAGAAATTATGCGCGGATTAGGATATTTGGAAAAGGAAACGGGGGTAAACAACACCCTTTGGGAGCGTGGCACGGCGGCGGTGGAAACCCACCACGCCCTTGCGGAGCAAAGCGAGTTTGGAAAGCCGTACTACGAAAACGTATTTGCCCGTTTAGAGCAAAAAAACGGCGCCGAATATGCCTTTAACGCCGAGGATTTTTACGTGTATTATCTTTTCCACGCCGCAAAACATTTTACGGGCGGTGGTTTTGGTCTTCGCACGCTTACGGACGTGTACTTGTATCGAAAACTCGTTCCGCTCAGCGAAGAAACTTTAAATGCCGAACTAGAAAAACTCCATTTAAAGGTGTTTAAGGACGAAGTGGAAAAAGTGGTTGATGCCTGTTTCAACGGGGCGAAGGCGAGCGAAGATACGGCGTTTTTAATCGACTATATTTTCCGTTCGGGCACGTATGGTCAAGAAGATGCAAACGCCGCGTTCGACGTGTCAACGGAAAACGGCGAAAAGAAGAGCCGCAAAAAATACCTTTTGCAAACGATTTTCCCTTCGTATAAAATCATGAAGCGGAAATATCCCGTGGTGGGCAAAGTGCCCGTCCTTTATCCGTTTGCCTGGGTGTGGCGCTGGATAGAAGTACTCCTGTTCCGCCGAGACCGTATTCAAGCAACAATCCAAAATAAAAACTCCTTAAACGAAGGGAATATCCGCAACGCAAAACGGGTACTAGAAATAACGAAACTGCCTTTAGACAGATAAAAACCGCCGCAAGAAAAGCGGCGGTTTTTACGTTGAATTTTCATTGATTTATAAAGCGCGGATGAGTTGCGGTAATTCTTTTTCAAAGTTCAACCCAAAGCGTTTGTCTTCTACTTCCGTTGCGGAGCGGCGAATAGAAGCGGTGGTGAAATCGGTGGCAATTTTCACGGCAGAGAAAGCGTCCTTTCCCGTGGCAAGGCATCCTACGAACGCGGAAGCGAACACGTCTCCTGCGCCGCAGAAAAAGCCCGGCGTACTAGGCAAAAAGTACTTTTTGCATTTTTCGTTTTCGAAATAGTAGACGCCGATTTCATCCCCTTCGTGTACCCCCGTAATGATGGGGCAGGGATTGATCGATTTGAGTTTTTCAAGCACGTTAGCAGGATTTTTAGATCCCAACAGGTAATCCGTTCCCGATAAAAAGCAGGCTTCCGTAAAGTTTGGGAGAATATAATCGGCAAGTTTGCAAAGTTCGCGCATATGGCAAACGAAGTCGTTATCAAATCGATCGTATAATTTACCGCTATCGCCCATCACGGGATCGACGATAAGTTTGCCGCCTTTCGCTAAAAACTCGTTTTTGAGTTGTTCCACTAAGCGGATTTGCTCCACGCTTCCAAGGTAGCCGCTATAGATGATATCGAACTGAACGCCGAGCGTTTTCCAATGCGCCAAAACGCCGCGCATATCTTCGGTAAGATCGCGGAAAGTATATCCTGTAAACCCACCGGTGTGCGTGGAGAGCAGGGAAGTTGGAAGCACGTCGCAAGTGATTCCGCAGGCGGAAACGATAGGCAACGTGACGGATAAAGAGCATTTGCCGATACAAGAAACGTCGTTGACGGCGAGCACGCGCATAATCTTTTTTTCTCCTAGAAAAAAGTTTCTTAAAACTATTATAAAAGCCTTGCTTTTTTTTGTCAAACGGATTAAAATAGAAAGAAAGAAAAAATTACAAAAAGATGGTTGCTTGCATAGCAAAAACGCTATTTGCAGGCACAAAGGAAGTAAAAATGGTAATAACGGGTGAAATTAAACAGGACACCGTGGCTTATGCCGACTTTGAGAAGTTCGAAAACCAAGTGGTGACCATTAAAGGTACGATCCATAACATTCGTATGATGTCTGATTTTGCGTTCGTGATCGTTCGTACGGCACGTGAAACGGTGCAATGCGTGTATGCGGAAGAGTTTTCCGATTACCGCATGAGTGAAGACGTGAAAGAAGAATGTGCGGCTAAGGTGACGGGCAAAGTTGTTGCAGGGGAAACGAAGGACGGTGGCAAGCGCTATGAACTTCAAATCCACAACATTGAACTTTTGTCTCACCCCGCCGATATTCCTCCGGTCGTTATCACGAAAAAGCAAGTGAATTGCGATTTGAGCACGAATCTCGACTATCGCCCCGTCACGTTGCGCAACCCCAAAGAGCGCGCGGTGTTTAAACTCCAAGAAGGGATTCAACGTGGGTTTAGAGAATATCTTACCAAGCAAGGATTTACGGAAATCCACTCGCCGAAAATTAACTTTGCGGGTGCAGAGGGCGGCACGAACGTGTTCAAACTCGATTATTTTGGTAAAAAGGTATTCTTAGCGCAATCCCCGCAGCTTTATAAACAAGCGCTCGTGGCGGTGTACGAAAGAGTATTCGAAATTGCGCCCGTGTTCCGCGCTGAACACCACGATACGAGCAGACACTTAAACGAATACGTTTCTATGGACTTTGAAATGGGCTTCATTGAAGGGTTCGAAGATATTATGAATATGGAAACGGGCGTTTTGAAGTATATTATGGAACTGCTTAGAACGGAGTACGCTAACGAAGTGGCTCTTTTGAAAGTAGATTTGCCCGTAATTACGGAGATCCCTTGCATCAAGTTTATGGATGCAAAAGAACTTTTAATGAAGAAGTTTAAATATAAGCCTTCGGATATGAAGGACTTTGATCCGGAAGAAGAGCAGTTGCTCGGCAAATACGCAAAGAAGGAACTCGGTTCGGATTTCTTGTTCGTCACCCATTATCCGAGCAAGAAGCGCCCGTTCTACACAATGGACGATCCCGCAGATCCCGAATACACCCTTTCGTTCGACTTGTTGTTCCGTGGCTTAGAGATCACTTCCGGCGGGCAACGTGTGCACGACTATAACGCACAGGTTGAAAAGATGAAGAGCCTTGGGATGAATCCCGAAGAGTTTGAAACGTACCTGATGCTCCACAAATACGGTGCGCCTCCTCACGGCGGGTTAGGTCTTGGGCTTGAACGGCTTACAATGCACTTGCTCGGCGCAAAGAACGTGCGCGAAGCAACTATGTTCCCCCGCGACATCAACCGCGTTACGCCTTAAAATTACTTTAAAAAATAGCAATCAATCGCTTTACAAAAGCGAAAAAATCCGTTATAATAACTAAAAATGAATATGAAAAGCGTTTTAAGAAGGACAAGTCCTTTGCAATAGCCGCCGCACAGAGAAATCCCGTTTTGCTGAAAGGGAGAAGGCGCGTTCAAAGGGTATCACCTATCTATGCTGACCTGACGAAATTCTTTATGGATTTACGTGCGTACACGTATACGCGTATATAAAATAAGGAAGTGTAATTAGGTACGGGTTCGCCGACCGTTATCCTGAGCGACAAATGTTAGTTTGTTTTGGTGGTTTAGAAAGCCGTTGTGTTTTTTCCAAGACGCAACGGCTATTTATTTTTGAAAAAACGTAAGGAGCGGCAATGGACAGGGCAAAGATAACAGAGATCGTTCAAAACTTCGTTATGGGCGCGATATCGCTTGCTCTCGCCGTTTTTATGGTCACTTACGAATACGCGGCAATGGGCAATTACGCTCAATCGTCGGGTGAAGGCGGTGCAGGATTTGCGGTAGCAGCAATTATAATGTTTATCTTCATGTATATCCCGTGCGGTGTGTTTTTCTTTGCTCTTGGTATAGGCTTGTTTGTTTGGGCTTGGAGAACGTATAAAGGGGAGAAGGAAAATCGCGGCGGAGAGTTTATATCAAACGACGTAAAAAAAATCAAAGAAAAAAACCGTAGCACGATTTTGCTGATCGTATTCAAAGCGATTGCTGCGTTCGTATGTATGTATTTTTTCATTTTAACCTTGGATACTGCGTACGATACAATCGTTTCAACTTTAGTGTATTGCGTTATCGGCATTGCGTATATTGCTTCGGTTGTATTAACAGTTATTCATAGGAAAAAGGTCGTAGCTATTACGGCGGAATAACTTATATAAAAGAGAGAAAAACCCTTTAATAAGGAGAAATACTTATGGGACTTTATAAGAAAGTAGACACTTCTTTGAACTTTGTAGAAAGAGAAAAGAAAATTGTGGAATACTGGAACGAAGAAGGCGTTTTTGCACAAAGTATGCAAGAGCGCGAAGGCGGCGACGAGTTCTCGTTTTACGACGGTCCGCCCACGGCAAACGGTAAACCGCATATCGGGCATATTTTAACCCGCGTTATGAAAGATATCGTGCCCCGTTATCAAACCATGAAAGGTAAGCACGTACTCCGCAAGGCGGGTTGGGATACGCACGGTTTGCCCGTGGAACTTGAAGTGGAGAAGAAACTCGGCTTCGAGCATAAAACGGAAATCGAAAAATACGGGATTGAGCCGTTCATTAAAGAATGTAAAAAATCCGTTTGGCAATATACCACCGAGTGGAAAGAAATGTCGGACCGCGTTGGCTACTGGTGCGATATGGATAACCCGTACGTGACGTATCACGACGACTATATCGAATCGGAGTGGTGGGCGCTCAAAAAGATCCACGAAAAAGGGCTCTTATACAAAGGGCACAAGATCGTGCCTTACTGCCCCCGTTGCGGCACGGCGCTCTCTTCCCACGAAGTAGCGCAAGGCTATAAGGACGTAAAGCAAACCACGGCGTTCGTTAAGTTCAAAGTAGTGGGCAAAGAAAACACGTATATCCTTGCGTGGACGACCACGCCTTGGACACTCCCTTCGAACGTTGCGCTTTGTATGAATCCCACTTCTGATTACGTAGAAGTGAAAATGGCAGAATCGGGCGAGACGTATATCCTTGCCGAAGCGCTTTTGAAATCGGTGCTTGGGGAAGAAGGGTACGAAGTCCTTTCCGTGAAAAAGGGTACGGACTACGAATACGTGGAATACGAACCCCTTTACCCGTTCGGGAAAGAGAAGTTCCGTTTCCGTGAAAAGGCGTATTACGTCACGTGTGACGACTACGTCACGCTGTCTGACGGTACGGGCGTAGTGCATATCGCGCCTGCATTTGGTGAAGACGACTATAAGGTGGGCGTTCGCTACGGCTTGCCCGTGGTCCAACTTATCGACGAAGAAGGCAAGTTCCCCTGCGGTTGCGGAGCGTTTAGCGGCGTGCAGGCGCAAGCGGCTGATCCTGCCGTGGTGGCGGATTTGAAAGGCAGAAACCTGCTCTTAAAAACGCTCGAAATCACGCACAGTTATCCCTTCTGTTGGAGATGCGACACCCCGCTTATTTACTCCGCGCGTTCTAGTTGGTTTATTAAAGTGACGGCGATTAAAGATCGTTTGATTGCGGCAAACCGTTCGGTGAACTGGATGCCCGATACGATCAAAGAAGGCCGTATGGGCAACTTCTTGGAAAACGTGATCGACTGGGGCTTGTCCCGTGATAGATATTGGGGCACGCCGTTGCCCGTTTGGGTGTGTCCGGATTGCGGAGAGATCGAAGTAATCGGCTCGCGTGAAGAGTTGGTAGAAAAGTGCGGTGCGGCAAAGGATATCGAATTGCACAGACCGTATTTAGACGGTTTAACCTGCGCTTGTCCTAAGTGCGGCGGTAAGATGAGCCGCACGCCCGAAGTTATCGACTGCTGGTTCGATTCGGGTTCTATGCCTTTCGCGCAATATCATTACCCGTTTGAAAACAAAGAGTTGTTTGAACAAACTTTCCCTGCGGACTTTATTTCGGAAGCGGTAGACCAAACCCGTGGTTGGTTCTATACCTTGCTCGTAATTTCCACCATTTTGTTCGACAAAGCGCCGTTTAGAAACTGTATCGTGTTAGGGCACGTTAACGATAAGAACGGTGTAAAAATGTCTAAGCATAAAGGCAACGTAGTCGATCCGTTCTCGGTACTCGATAAACAAGGGGCAGACGCCGTTCGTTGGTATTTCTACACGTCCAGCGCGCCTTGGCTTCCCTCCCGTTTCTATCCCGAAGCGGTGAGCGA
>JAFTHR010000014.1 GCA_017457345.1 Clostridia bacterium
CTACTTGCCCGAAACGGCGCAAAATACGCAAAATACGTCCGTTTTTGACTACGTTTTACCGATTAAAAGAGAACTTTTAGACGTAGGCTTTTTCCCTAACGAACTTTGCAGAGTTTACCGCGAGATATTTATGGGAAACCGCAAGGTGCTTACCTATAACGCGAAAGAGTTAATGCACGAACTTGCAGATCTTTCGTGTGAAATCACGGCAGATTTTGAGGACGTGGCTATATTAAAATGTATTTCCGACGGCTTGGCAAACGCCGATTCTTTGGAGTATTGTATCGATTATCACGGTTGGGATCCTGCCTTTAAAGCATACGGCGTGCGTGCGTTATATTTGCATTACGCGCCCACGTTATCAAGCGAAGAGACGAAGATGTATAAAGAGGTGGAACTCCCGCTTTCAAAAGTACTTTTTGAAATGGAAAGAACGGGGGTTTCGGTAAATACTTCGGCGCTTAACGAATTATCGGTAAAATTCGGCGGTGAACTGAGCGAATTAACGAAAAAAATTTACGACCTTGCAGGGGAAAGTTTCAACGTAAACTCCACCCTCCAACTTGGTAAAATTTTGTTTGAAAAATTAAAAATCGGTGCAGGGTCTGTTAAAAAGAGTAAAACGAAAGATCGTTATAAAACAACGGCGGAAGAACTAGAAAAATACCGCGAAGACCATCCGATTATACCGCTTGTATTGCGTTATCGCCAAGTGCAAAAACTCTTTTCAACCTACGTAGAAGGCTTTAAACCGCTTGTAAAAAACGGAAAAGTTCACACAACCTATAACCAAATCAACACGTCAACAGGCAGGCTCTCCAGTTCAAATCCTAACTTACAAAACATTCCTATCCGCACGGAAGAAGGGCGCGAACTTCGAAAACTTTTTAAAGCGAGTGACGGCTGCGTGTTGATTGATGCCGATTATTCGCAAATTGAACTCCGCTTGCTTGCCCATTTTTCGGCGTGCAAAGAACTTGTGGAAGGGTATAATCGTGGGGTGGACATCCATTCCGTGACGGCTTCGCAAGTGTTCGGCGTGGCGCTCGAAGACGTGACGCCCCAAATGCGCCGTAGCGCCAAAGCAGTGAATTTTGGGATTATTTACGGAATGAGTGCGTATGGCTTATCCGAAGACCTTGGAATTTCCCCGCGAAAAGCGCAAGAATATATTGATAAATACTTTGAATCTTACTCCTCCGTGAAAAATTACCTTGAAAAAGGCGTGGAAAATGCGGCGAAAAACGGATTTACCACCACAATTTTGGGGAGAAGAAGGGTGATTAACGAACTGAATTCTTCTAATAGAATCGTTCGTTCTTTTGGTGAACGCGCCGCTATGAATATGCCTTTGCAAGGCTCTAGCGCCGATATTATCAAAATCGCTATGATTAACGTTTCTAAAAAACTCAAAGAACAGGGCTTAAAGGCGAAACTTGTATTGCAAGTACACGACGAACTTGTAATTGATTGCCCTGAAGAAGAAACGGAAGTAGTGTCTGCTTTATTAAAGGCGGAAATGGAAAACGCCGTTTCTCTCTCCGTGCCTTTAAACGTTGACCTTGGTGTGGGCAAAACGTGGTACGAAACAAAATAAAACTGTTTCACGTTTTTGGTTTCACAATACAGTCCTGTGAAAACTTTTTTGTGAAACATTATTAATTTAAAAATTATATAAGGAATGATTCAAATGAAAAAACAGCGATTTGCAATCACGGGAGGAATCGGTAGCGGAAAATCAACGGTTTTGCGCGCTATAAACGATTTCGGTTATCCAACCTTTTCTTGCGATAGTATTTACCGTGAACTTTTAACTGAAAAAGGGTATTTGGAAAAATTATCCCTACTTTTTCCTGCTGTTTTTGAGAATGGTTCGCTTAGTAAAGAAAAATTATCGAAGTTGGTTTTTTCAAGCAAAGAAAATTTAAATAAATTAAACGCGTTGGCTCATCCGTTAATTATGGAACGTTTATACGCTGAAATGGAAAAACATAAAATTTCTTTTGCGGAAGTTCCATTATTATTCGAAGGGGGGTATGAAAAGGACTTTGATAAAATTATCGTGGTTGTACGCCCAAAAAATGAAAGAATTGAAGCAGTGGTAGAGCGCGATAAAAAATCCAAAGAGACCGTTTTAGAAACCCTGAAAAGTCAATTTAACTACGAAACGGATCTATCGTCAAAAATCAGCGAAAACGTATTCGTCTTAAAAAACGAAAATTCAAAAGAAGAATTAGTGAAAAGTTTAAAAAATTTATTAAACGAGTATATTTTGTGAAACAACAAATGTGAAACATTATTTTAACGTAAAAAACCCGGGTATTTCCCCGGGCTTTTTTTTAAGAAAAAATCATCAAAAAAGCAAACAAGTGGTGTAGCGGTAGAAAAAACCTAC
Source organism: Clostridia bacterium (assembly GCA_017457345.1). GTDB lineage: Bacteria > Bacillota > Clostridia > Christensenellales > Borkfalkiaceae > Scatosoma. The sequence goes on from JAFTHR010000014.1 coordinate 2,396, forward strand.
GTACTATATCACGCATAATAACTATGTCTGTCACACATAATTACTACGTCTAACATAATAGATATGTGTGACATAGATATTATGTGACGCATAATAGTATAGGATTTACCTTAAAAATGAAAGTTTTTTGTGAACATAAGGCAAAAAATGGGTAGATTTTATCATTTTTTTATTAAATAAAAACGCTTTGAAAAAAATGAAACTTTTTTTGAATAACCCCTTGAAAAACAAGGAGATTTGTTGTATAATGCTAATAGTGCCATTTTCTTTAAAGAAAATAGGCGAGAAATAGACGAAAAAGTTCTTATTAGGAGGGAAATATGTCGAAGAGAACGGATATGCCTTTACATTTATTTCATCACGGCGAAAATTTTAAATCGTTCGAAACGTTTGGCGCGCACCCTACGATTAAGAATGGCAAACGCGGATACACATTCCGTGTTTGGGCACCGAAAGCGGTTTCCGTATCGGTAGTGGGGGATTTTAACGGTTGGGATAAAGATGCGAACCCTATGAATCGTATGATCGACGGGGAAACGTTCGAACTGTTCATTCCTGCTTTAAAAAGATACGACGTGTACAAGTATTGCATTTTTACGCGCGAAGGCGAATATCTTTTTAAAGCGGACCCGTACGCATTCCACGCGGAAACACCGAAAGTTGGTTGTGCAAACGCCTCTAAATTATACGATTTAAAGGGCTATAAATGGCAAGACCAAGCGTATATGGAGAAGCGTGCACAAACAGACGTTTATCACGCTCCTATGAACGTTTACGAAGTAAATTTGCTCTCTTGGAAGCGTAAACCGAACGGCGATTATTTAACGTACAAGGAACTTGCAAAGGAATTAGTTTCGTACGTGAAGAAAATGGGCTATACGCACGTTGAATTTATGCCCGTTATGGAACACCCGTTCGACGGCTCTTGGGGCTATCAAGTGACGGGCTATTATGCCGTCACTTCCCGTCTTGGCACGCCGCACGATTTTATGGCGCTTATCGACGCTTTCCATAAAGCGGGAATCGGCGTTATTTTAGACTGGGTGCCCGCCCATTTCCCCAAAGACGGATTTGGGCTTTATGAATTCGACGGCGGCTCGTTGTACGAGGCTTCGCAATGGGATCGCAAAGAAAACCGCGGTTGGGGGACTCGTCACTTTGATTTCGGTAGAAAAGAAGTGCTTTCTTTCCTGATTTCGAACGCCGTGTTCTATTTTGAAAAATACCACGTAGACGGTTTGCGTGTAGATGCAGTTGCTTCTATGCTCTATTTAGACTACGATAAAGAAGCGGGAGAGTGGGTGCCGAACGTATACGGCGAAAACAAGAACTTAGAAGCGTTGGCGTTCTTGCGCCGTTTAAACGAAACGGTGTTCAATTATTTCCCTTCGGCGCTTATGATCGCCGAAGAGTCGTCCGCTTGGCCTATGATGACGAAACCCACGAATTTGGGTGGAATCGGGTTTAATTTCAAGTGGAATATGGGTTGGATGAACGACTTATTAGATTACGTGGAAACCGATCCGCTGTATCGAAAGTACGAGCATAACAAACTCACGTTCTCGCTTATGTACGCATTTTCAGAAAACTACGTGTTGCCTATTTCTCACGACGAAGTGGTGCATGGTAAAAAGTCGTTTGTAGACAAAATGCCGGGCTGCTACGAAGATAAGTTTGCAGGTGCGCGAGCGTTCCTTGGCTATATGATGGCGCATCCCGGGAAGAAACTGAACTTTATGAGCAATGAAATTGCTCAGTTTAGAGAATGGGACTATGAAAACGGCGTAGAATTTTTCTTAACCGATTATCCTATGCACGCGAAATACGCCGCGTATACCCGCGAGATCAACGAATTCTATAAAAACACGCCCGCTTTCTATGAAGTGGACGATTCGTGGAACGGATTTGAGTGGCTCGCTCCAGACGACGGGGATAGAAACTTCCTTGCCTTTTCGCGTATTGATAAAAACGGCGGAAAAGTGGTGGCGATTTTTAACTTCTCAGGTGCAGACTTATACGGATATCGTTTAGGGCTCGAAAAGGGTAAATATCAAATCGTTTTCAACAGTGACAGCGTGCGCTACGGCGGCACGGGGCGTTTCAAAAAACGCGTATTTAATACCGAAAAAATATACAGTCACGGCAAAGACTATTCCATAGGGTTCGATTTACCGAAATTGACTTGTATGTATTTGAAAAAAATATCTGATTGATTTATAAGGGGGACATTATGCAAAGAAAAAAAGAATGCGTTGCAATGCTTTTGGCAGGTGGACAGGGTAGCCGTTTGTACGCGTTGACCACGAATATCGCAAAACCCGCCGTTGCGTTTGGCGCAAAGTATCGAATTATCGACTTTCCGCTTTCGAATTGTATCAATTCGGGTATCGATACGGTTGGCGTTTTAACGCAATACCAACCGCTCGTTTTGAACGAATATATCGGCAACGGACAACCGTGGGATCTCGACCGCGCGTTCGGTGGGGTACATATTCTTTCCCCGTATCAAGCGAAAACCCGTTCGTCTTGGTTTGAGGGTACGGCAAACGCCATCTATCAAAACTTGAACTTCATGAAGATGTATAATCCTGAATACATTTTGATATTGTCGGGCGACCATATTTATAAAATGGACTACGCGGCTATGTTGCGCTCTCATATCGAACGTGGGGCAGACTGTACGATCGCGGCGATTTCCGTTCCTTTGAAAGAGGCGTCCCGCTTCGGTATTTTGAACACGAATGCAGACGGCTCTATCTACGAATTCGAAGAAAAGCCTGCAAAACCGAAGAGCACCCTTGCTTCTATGGGGATTTACATATTTGAAGCGGATAAACTCTTCCAATACTTAGAAGAAGACGATAAGAACCCGAACTCTTCGAAAGACTTCGGGAAAGACGTACTCCCCGCCATGTTAAAAGCAGGCGAAAAGATGTATTCGTATGAATTCCACGGCTACTGGAAGGACGTTGGTACGATTGCTTCGCTTTGGGAAGCGAATATGGATTTGCTC
>JAFTHR010000108.1 GCA_017457345.1 Clostridia bacterium
AGCGTTTTTTCCATCACTAGTGCATCTTCACCGTCTTCGTAATACTTCTTTCTCACGCTAATTTCATGGTAAGAAAATAAGCGATATAGCGAAATAGCGGCGGTATTCCCCACCCGTACTTCTAAAAGTGAACGGCTTGCGCCCAGCGCTTTGGCGCGTTCTTCCAAATGCGTTAATAGCATTTTTGCAATCCCCATTTTGCGATAATTCGGGGCAACTGCTATATTCAACACTTCGGCATCTTCAAAGAGCACCGTTTCGCAAGCGTAAGCGATAATTTCGCCGCTTTCTTCCACAACCGCACCCACGAAAAAAGGTAAACGCAACCCGTCGGTAAACATCTCCTCCGTCCACGGATCGCTAAAACAAACCTTCTCCAAGTTCGCCACCGCGCGAACGTCTTGTTCTTCCATTGCGCGCAGTTTCATTTTTTTAAGTTCATCTCCGCCGAACTTTTACGCACGTATAACGCCGAAAGCGGGGAAAATTCTCCTTTTTTCGATTTATCAAGCGCCGCCTTTTTTAAGCCTTCGCACGCCGAAACTACCGTTCCTGCCGCCCGTTCAAACACGGCAACGGGCGAAGTGGCATAGAGCGCATACCCTTGCGCCGCATACGCAAGCACTTCTTCTTCCGTAAGATAGCAAGGCGCAACCGTCTCCACACCCTTATCGTACCCACAGGCATAATAAGAGTTGTGCATAGCGTCTACCAAGCAAAGCGCTTTTTCCTCTACGGCATTATATGCCGAAAGTTCGAACGAGGTGACGGCAATAGAAGGCTTCCCACAAGCCAAGCAAAATCCCTTGGCGGCGGATACGCCGATCCGTATCCCCGTAAACGAGCCGGGGCCGACTACGGCGCAGAAAAAATCACAGTCTTCCAGGCGAAGATCCGCTTCCTTTAAAAGAGCGTCTATCTCCCCCATCAACCGAACGGAGTGCTTCATAGCACAATCCGGCACGAACGACGAAAATACCCGTCCGTTTTTGGCGGCGAGCACGGTAAGCGTTTCGTTGCTTGTGTCAATGGCTAAAAAGTTTTTCAATACTCTATCTCTCTTTCCGTTTCGGATATTTTTTTAATATGCACCCGCTTTACTTTTGCAGGCAGCAACGGCGCAATGTTTTGCGCCCACTCAATCAGGCAAATTCCACCCATATCGAAATAATCGGCAAGCCCCAACCGCTCCGCTTGTTCCACCGATTCAATGCGGTAGCAATCGTAGTGAAAAAGCACGCCGTCGTAATCGTTCATATACGCGTAGGTAGGGCTCGTCACTTCTTCGTCAATTCCAAGTCCCTGTGCCACGCCCTTGGCAAAAACCGTTTTTCCCGCACCCATGTCACCGTCGAGCAAAACCACGTCGCCTGCCAAAAGCGTTTTTGCATATTCAGTTGCAAACGCTTGCGTCTCTTTGCGCGAGCGAGAAAAATAAGTTGCCATAACGCCCCTTTTTACGCCGTAAACCGTTTCCAAACATAGGAAAGACGCTTGTATAAAAGAAGCGTGATTACGCTTACGGACACCGTTTTAATTAAGTTAAATAGTAAGACTGCCGGCCAAAACGCCGCGAACGCTTGCTTGACCGTCATACCGAAAATGCTGCCACCGAATAAGTACGAAAAGGTGGGAAACACCAAAAACCGATTGACCAAAAGCGCCGTACCCGTGGCAAGCAAGCAGGCACAAGGAAGGGTGATAAGTACCGTTTTTAAGGTGCGTTTATAGCGGTAGCATATAGACGGCAATAAAAGATAAACGCTCGTCATTAGAAAGTTCGCGATTTCCCCTGCGCATAAGGAAGACGACGTAAAACACCGCAACCCTTCTTTTAAAAAGCAGATAATCACCCCTTCTACCGGACCGAGCAAAAAGGATATGAGCACGATAAACACGTTCCCAAAATCAAGTTTTAAAAAGTTAGCGCCCAAAATAGGCATGGGGATTTCAAGCAAACTCACCGCATACGAGAGCGCCACCGCAAGCGCCATAAACGCCGCTTTTTTCGCCGAAAAAAACGCCTTGGGCACACTCTCCCCTGCGTTTTGCACTTTCTCTTCTACTTCCATAACGATTCTCCTTTTTCCATCCGGACTATACCGTCGGTATCGGAATTGCACCGATTCGGGGAAACGCTTTGCGTTTCCTTCGTGGACTTTACCACCGGTGGGGAATTTCGCCCCGCCCTAAAGTTCGTTGACTTTATTATAATTATTTTACTTTTTCTTGTCAAGGACTTACAAGGCAATTTATAAAAATTGCCGATCCTTTTTCAGGCTCGGCAATTCACTTTATTTTTGCTTATTCTTTAAAACGGTTTCCGCTTTCGGGAATACCACAAAGAAAGTGCTACCTTTCCCCTTTTCGCTTTCCACCCCAAACTCGTAGTGGTGTTTTTCCAAAACGGTTTTCACAATGGAAAGCCCTAACCCCGTGCCCTTTACGGGGCGCTTGTGCATTTCACTCGAACGATAATATCGCTCCCAAATCACCGACTTTTCTTCTTCGGTCAGCCCGTTGCCGGTATCCGTAACGGAGAAGCGGAAAGTATTTTCATCTTGCCCGCAAAGGGAAACTAATACCTTTTTATCTTCTCCCGTGTAGTTCACGGCGTTGCCGATTAAATTATAGAGCACTTGCCCTATCTTTAACTCGTCTGCTAGCGTGATAAGATCCTTTTCAATATGCGTTTCAAATTGATAACCGCTCTCTTCTAGATACTTGAATTTCTCCATTACTTCGTTTAAATACGAAGAAACGTCCACTTCCGTCAACTTCAATTCGTTTATCCCGGCTCGAATTTTGGAAAGGTCTAACACGTCTGAAACCAACGAATTCAATCTATCCGTTTCGTCGATAATCACCTGCGCGTGTTTGGCTCTACGGGCGGGATCGTCTCCGGAAATTTCCATAATCATAGAAGCGTACGCCTTTATCATGGTAAGCGGCGTTTTAAAATCGTGCGAGACGTTCGCAATGAGTTCTTTTTGCATTTTATCCGCTTTAAAAATCTCGTCGCGTGCAAAGTTGAGCGTTTCGGCTAGTTCTTCTATTTCGCCGAGCGTGCTCCCCTTAAAGTCCACGCTAAAATCCCCTTCGGCAAGCCTACGCGCTTTCGCCGTCATAACGGAAAGGGGTTTCGTAAGCCAACCTGCAATAGCGCTAGAAAGCGCGAACGATAACACGAATAAGAAGAGCGCAACAACCCAAACACGGCGGCTCGTTCTCGCCATAACCGATTCCACGAGCAAGGTAGATTCCGATACGTACAAATACCTGCCCCCGTCTAAATCGGAAAGTTTCGTGCCGTACACGTACTCCCCGCCCTCCACGTACACGGTGAATTCGCGCTCCGAATCTTTGAGTTGTTCTTTTAAGCGATTTACTCTTTTTACAAAGTCTTCTTCGTTCCCCCACTCGGGCAAATCCACTTCTTCTTTGGGCGAGAGCAGTTCTCCGCTATTAGATAAAACGAACACCACGGCGTTGTGCTTATCGGACAGAAAACGAACGTAAGCGTTTTGATCTCCTTGGAAAGCAGACGGCAATTCCGCGCAAAGCGCTTCCTTTACGGCGTTCCCTTTTGACGAAACGCTCTTGAGCATTTCATAGCGGAAACTTTGCTCTGCAACAAGAAGTTGCGTACCGCCGATAAGGAGCAAAATCACGAGCGAAAAAACGGAAAAAATCGCCCACAGTATAAAGTAGATACTGCGGCCGACTTGTTGCCTTCTATTCGCCTTTTTTTGGATTTTCTCTTGAATTCCCATTGCTTTCTTCTATCCGTTTTTACACCGTTTTTACGCCGTTTTTACGCCGTTTTTACGCTTCGAACTTATACCCAAGCCCACGCAAAGTGACGATAAATTTTCTATATTCTTTTAAGTTGCCACGCAACATTTTCACGTGCGTGTCCACCGTGCGATCGTCGCCGTAGAAATCAAAGCCCCACACGTCGCAAAGGAGTTTTTCGCGCGTTAATGCAATGCCGTTGTTTGCCACGAAATAGAACAAGAGTTCGTATTCTTTCGGCGTAAGTTCCGCCTTTTCGCCGTTTACGTACACGTTTCTACCGAGCGTATCAATCTCCAACCCTTCGAATTTCAGCGTTTTATTTTCACGCACTTCGCTCTTTCTATGGCGGCTCGTAACGGCGTTAATGCGCGCCATCACTTCTTTGGGGGAAAACGGTTTGGTCACGTAGTCGTCTACGCCGATTTCAAAAGCAAACAGTTTATCGTATTCTTCCCCCCTTGCCGAGAGCATAATTACGGGAATATCTTTCGCTTTTTTAATTTCTTTTACTGCCGAAAACCCGTCTAAACGGGGCATCATCACGTCCATAAGCACCAAATCGTAGTCGTTTTCACGGCAAAGGCGCACCGCCTCCATACCGTCGGCGGCTTCGAACGCTTCGTTGCCTTCGAACTCCACGTATTCACGGAGTACGCCGCGAATCATCTCCTCGTCGTCTACAATCAAAATCTTCATCATTTTCTCCTATAAACTTTTTTTCTTTTATATAACTATAAACGCAAAAAGTATATTTTACAACAAATCAGCGTGAAAAGTTCGTGAAATCTTTGCTTTTCTCTTTTCAATATACCAA
>JAFTHR010000109.1 GCA_017457345.1 Clostridia bacterium
CGCAAAAGGTACGGGCGCAAAAAAAGTTCGCAAATCACAATCTCTCGCTCAAGAATTACCTTGCCGATTCAAATGGTATAATCTCAGCCTTACGGCACCCACGACGGATATTTAATTTAGTAAGTTTATTATAAAGCGGAAATGGTGAAATGTCAACCGTTTGCGCAGAAAAAAAGGAGAAAAAATATGCGCTACGATTTTTACGCTTATTTAGATAGAATGAAATACATTAAGCGTTGGCAACTGATGCGTTGCGAACGGGAAGAAAACATTATGGAACACTCTCACGCCGTAACGGTATTAGCGCACGCAATGGCGCTTATCCATAACCGCGTATTCGGCGGGAACGCTTCGGTAGAAAAAACGGTTTTATACGCAACCTATCACGAAGTGAGCGAAGTAATGACGGGTGATTTGCCCACCCCCATTAAATACTATAATCAAAGCATCCAAGGCGCTTATAAGGCGCTGGAAAAATCGGCGTGCGAAAAAATCGTTTCTATGCTCCCCGAAGAACTTAAAACGGAGATAGAGACGGTGGTGCTTGCAAACGAAGATAGCGTGGAATATAAACTTGTGAAAGCGGCGGATAGGCTTGCGGCGTATATCAAATGCTTAGAAGAACTCCGCAGCGGGAACGGGGAGTTTACGCACGCGAAAAAGAGCATTGAGGCAGATTTACACGCACGGAATATGCCGGAGATTGAGTACTTTTTAGAGAAGTTTATTCCCTCTATGGCGCTCACCTTAGACGAACTAGAAGAAGGCGAAAAATAATTTATCACCGTAATTTCAAAAATCGGTAAAAAAACGTACAACTTAGGGAAATATAATAGAAGTGGCAAGAGAAAAATTTGCCAAGGAGACGTTATGAAGAAGATGTGGAAAACGGTATGCGCGTCCGTTTGCGCAGGGCTGTGCTTAATCTCTTTTGCGGGTTGTTCGCTTGGAGAAAACGGCAAAACGGCATACGAAATCGCTTGTGAAAACGGATTCGTGGGAACGGAAGCGGAGTGGCTTGCTTCGCTTAAAGGTGCGGACGGTGACGACGCGCCTGCCGTGGATTTACCCGCCTTATATGCAAGTCTTGTTCAAAGCGGCGATTACACGGGCAGTTATACCGACTTTTTAAAAACTTATTTTTCCGTAAACGTTCAAGAAGATAACGACGTGCAAATGATTTCTAGCAATATGACTTCGATCGTTGCTGTGCAATGTGGCTTTCAAAAAACTGCCTATGGGCAAACGGTGACGAGCGGAAGTTGGGGAAGTGGCGTAATTTTAGATCTGGATAAAGAGAACGGCAACGCCTTAATCGTGACCAACTATCACGTGATCTACGACGCAGACTCTAATTCTCAAACGGGTATTTCAAACGATATCTACGTGTATTTATACGGCGGCGTGACTTCTTCTACCACGCTAGGCGGCGGAGATTCTATTCGCGCTTCGTACGTAGGCGGTGCAATTGAATACGATATTGCCGTTATTCAAATTGCAGGGAGTGAAGATTTAAAGCAAAGCGCGGCAACCGAAGCGAAAATAGGGAGTTCGGGAACGGCGTCTATCGGCGAAAAGGTGTTCGTAATGGGCAATCCCGCAGGCGAAGGCTTGGCGGTGACGAGCGGAATTTTATCCAAGGATTTCGAAACGATTGCCATTTCAATGGAGATTAAAACGGGCGGCTCATACAACGCCACGCGCGATATCGATTATCGAGTGATGCGGACGGACGCACCGATAAATAGTGGCAATTCCGGCGGTGGATTGTTTAACGCAAAGGGCGAACTTATCGGGATTGTAAACGCAAAAACCGTTTCGAGTAATATCGATAATATGGGATACGCTTTGCCGATTGACAACGTGAAAGCGGTTTACCAAAACGTTTTAGATAATGCGGGCACGGTAAAAATTGCAGACCTTGGGCTCACTTTAAAAACCTTGACTGCGAGTGGATATATTGGTGAAAACGGCACGCTAAAAATTAAAGAAGAAGTGGTGGTTTCGGGTGTGGCGATAGGTTCGGCATTAAGCGGAGCGTTGGCAATGAACGACGTGCTCGTTTCCTTCACGATCAACGGTGTGGAAACGAAAATCGACCGCGCTTATCAGGTGGAAGACTTAGCCCTTACTATGCGAAAGGGAGATCAAGTGATAGTAAAGTTTAAGCGTTCGGGGATGTTCTCTGGGGAAGAAAAAACGGTTTCGATTACGCTTGGCGTGAACGATTTCCTTACCGTTGCATAGGTTGAAAAATTGAAAACACGGCAAAGCCGTGTTTTTCTTTTCCGTGCTTGACATTTTTTAAGCCTTTTGTTATACTATTTTGGAAGAAAAAAGGAGCAGAAATATCTTGAACGAATTTTTGAAAAACGCACAAGAAAATACGAAAGACGGGCGCATTCCGCTCGGTGTTTCAGCGCAGGGCGAAACGGTATACGCGCATTTAAGCGCAAACGCCGAACGCTACCGTCACGTTTGCGTTTCGGGCAAAGAAAGAACGGCGTTTTTACAGTGGTTTATCCGCGGTGTATTCCAAAAATATCCCGCGCGCGGCGCGCTCGTTATCGTGCTTTCACCCCTTTCTTCATACGGGGCTTTTTTGCGTGAGAAAAACGCCGATATTATCGTTCCTTATCTTTCTTCAATCCAAGAGTTTTCGCGCGTTTTAGAAGGGTTTTCGCCACTTATTGAAACGCTTAAAAAAGGGAACAAACGTCCCGTGTTTTTCGTGGTGGACGGGCTAGAGTTGTTAGCGGGCGCTAGCGAAGATAAGTTGCTTAAAAATTATACCGCCGTCATTGAAAAAACGGCGGGTACGGAAATAGAAGTACTCACGGGCGTAGAGATGGAAAAGAGTGCGTTTAGCGGAAATCCAGGCGTATTCGTGGGGGCAGGGAACGCTCTTTTGAGCGCGGACGAGCAAAAAGTAGCCTTTTTCACCCGTGTGGAAAGCGATTTCACACTTGGTGCGCCCGTACCGATTTACTATGGAAAGGAGGGGGAAACGGATTGATTAGAACGGACGAATACGGCTATGAAAAAATCGTTGCGCCCTTGCTTTTATGGTACGGGGAAAATAAGCGCGATTTGCCTTGGAGACACGATCCCACTCCCTATCGGGTATGGGTATCGGAAATCATGCTCCAACAAACGCGCGTGGAAGCGGCAAAGGAGTACTACCTTCGCTTTTTATCCGCTCTTCCCACGGTACAAGATTTAGCGGCGTGTGAAGAAGAAAAATTGTTAAAATTATGGGAAGGCTTGGGGTATTATTCCCGTGTTCGCAATATGCAAAAAGCGGCGAAAATCGTGGTGGAAAAATATCAAGGCAATTTCCCGCAAACGGAAAAAGAATTAAAAAATTTACCTGGGATCGGAGACTACACGGTTGGTGCAATTCGATCGATTGCCTTTCATAAACGCGCGCCTGCCGTAGACGGGAACGTTTTTCGCGTACTCTCTAGAATAAGCGCAAACGCAAGCGATATTTCGGAGCCTGCGTATCGTGCCTTTTTGAAAGAGAAGTTGCAAAAGGTGTACCCGGAAGAAGGGGTGCGTTGCTCGGATTTTACGCAAGCGCTTATGGAGCTTGGTGCAACCGTTTGTAAGCCGAGCAGTCCCGACTGCGCGCTTTGCCCGTTGCAAAATCTTTGCAAGGCAAAGGAAGAAGGCGCGGTGGAAAAGTACCCCGTTTTACCCGAAAAGAAGGCAAAACGCGTGGAGCAAGTGGCGGTCTTTTTTATCCGCACGCCCAAGGGGATTGCCGTCCGCAAACGCGAGGGTGGAATTTTAAAGGGGATGAACGAACTCCCTTCTATGATTGCAGGCGAAAGTGCACCGCAAGAAATGCTGCTTGCAATGGGAGTAAAAGAGTTTGAAATTGAGCGGGAGAGAAAGTTTACGCATATCTTCACCCATATAAAATGGGAAATGACCTGTTATTACGTATCGGCGCTCACCTGCCCGTTCCCCGTTTACACGGCGGAACAAATTCGGGAAGAGATTTCGCTCCCTACGGCGTTCAAGCAATGCTTAGAAGGAGAAGTATGAAAAGGAAATTGACCTTTGAAACCGTACCCGAAGAGTGCTGGTATTCCAACCTTCGATCGGCGCTTAGCGCGGAGCAATGGGATATCGTGCGGAAGGACGCCTATCGCCGCTATCATTATCGTTGCGCAATTTGCGGCGCAAGCGGCAGGATGGAAGCGCACGAAAAATGGTCTTACGATATTTCTTCTGCGGTGCAAAAGTTGGAAGACGTGATAGCCCTTTGCCACGCCTGCCATCAAGTAAAGCATATTTCGCGCACCCAACTTATGGGAAAGGGTGCGGAAGCGGAAGAACATTATATGCGTGTGAACGGTTGCACGCAGAGTGAATACCACGCCGATTTACAGGCTTTAAACGAGCATTACCGCACGTTAAACGCCGTGGAGAACTGGATAACGGATCTCACGTTTTTGCGTGAAAAATACGGCTTTTTGCCGCGTATACGCTAAACGGCGGATAAAAATTTGCAAAAAGGTATTGAAAAAGAGAAAAAAAGGTGCTATACTTTTGCAAAAGGAGAAAGAAAGATGAAAGTTTTACTAGTAAACGGTAGCCCACACGAAAAAGGTTGCACGTATACCGCGCTCAAAACGGTAGCGGCGGCGTTGAACGCCGAAGGGGTGGAAACGGAGATTTTTTGGATCGGCATAAAACCGATTTCAGGGTGTATTGCGTGCTTGAATTGTAGAAAAACGGGCGAATGTGTATTTGCCGATAAAGTAAACGAATTTGCAAAAAAGGCGGCGGAGGCAGACGGGTTCGTGTTCGGCTCTCCCGTGCATTATGCGCACGCTGGCGGGGCGATCACGTCCTTTATGGATCGCTTGTTTTATAGTGGGAGCAAAAATTTAGCGTATAAACCCGCGGCTTCGGTGGTAAGCAGTCGCCGTGCAGGGGGACCCGCTACGTTTGATATGCTCAACAAGTATTATGCAATCAGCAACATGCCGATCGTTTCTTCCAACTACTGGAACGAAGTGCACGGCAATACCGCCGAAGAAGTGGAAAAGGACGAGGAAGGCTTACAAACTATGCGCGTGTTAGGCAAAAATATGGCTTGGATTTTAAAGTGTTTGGAAGCAGGAAAGAAAGTGGGCATAGAGCCGAAAAAAGAAGAGAAAATTAAAACGAACTTTATCCGTTGATTAGTGACTTTTTCCCGTTCAAACGGATATACTGATAGAAGAACTTTCTTGAAATAAGGAGAATGGAAAATGGCAAATCCAAACAGAAAAAAAGTGGTGTCGGTAATCGGCAACAAAAAGATAGAAAAGGGCGGTGTGCGCTATCGTTTAGCGTACGAAATCGGTAAAGCGCTCGTAGATAACGGCTATCGCGTGCAATCGGGCGGTTTGCTCGGCGTTATGGAAGCGGTGATGGAAGGCGCGCACGCAAGTAAAAATTATAAAGAAGGGGATACGATTGCGCTCGTCCCTTCTTACGATACCGAAACGGCAAATCAATATGCAGATATCGTAATTCCCACGGGCTTGGATATGATGCGGAACGCTTTGGTGGCAAATGCAGACGCTGTTGTGGGCGTAGGCGGCGGTGCAGGTACGCTTTGCGAGTACGCCTTTGCTTGGTCGCTCAAGCGCTTGATTATCGCCTTTGAAAATTCCGGCGGTTGGAGCGAAAAACTTGCAGGAACGCGTATGGACGATACCGTGCGCTACGAAGATATCCCTGAAGACTGCGTATACGCCGTTCAAACGGCGGATGAAGCAATTGCGATTTTGAACGATAAAATCGACGAATACGTTAGCCGCCACGCAGGGATTAAACGGTAAAAAGAGAATAAAAAAACGGCTTTTGAGTTTTCGCTCAAAAGCCGTTTCTCTTTTTAAATTCATTTGTTATACGAACGGATGCTCGGCGTGAATAACGGCGTGGTAGTGCTCGTTTTCGGCGGATATTTTATCCGAAACCGCTTTCGCCGCTTCGGCGAGCGGAAGTTTATGCCCTGCGGGAATAACTAAGTCGAAAATCATATTCACGTTCAAATCCCCTTTCGTCATACGGAAATCGTGTATGGAAAAGTCTGGATCAACTTCGCGGGCAAGTCGTTCGGCAAGGGCACGCATTTTATCCACTTCTTCGTTGCCCACCGTAATGGGATCAAGGTGAATGGTTACGATACAACCAAAACGTGCGTGCATTTCCCGTTCGGCGTTATCGATCACTTCGTGCGCGTGATTAATATCGCAACTTTCGGGCACTTCGGCGTGGAAGGAAACGATTTGTCTACCGGGGCCGTAGTCGTGCACCATCAAATCGTGAATGCCAACGATCTCTTCGTAGCGCTTCACAAAATCGTGGATGCTTTGGATGAAGTCGGGGCTAGGCGGAGTGCCGAGCAACAAATCAATCGTCTCTTTGGTGGCGCGGATCCCCGCAAACAGAATAAACCCTGCCACCACGATCCCTGCCCAACCGTCCATAGGCACGGAGAAGTAGCGGGAAACGAGCGCCGAAATAAGAACGAGCGTGGTTGCCGCACAGTCCGTTAAACTATCCATAGCCGCCGCCTTGATAGCGGAAGAAGAAATGGTTTTGCCGATCTTGCTATAAAAGAAGAAGAGCCAAAGTTTCACAAGGATGGCAACGCCGAGCAAGATAAGCGTGATATTCCCAACCGCGGGCAGAGTAGGGGTGATAATCTTTTCAATAGACGTTGTTAAAAGTTCTACGCCTACGAGCACGATTACCATATCCACGATAAACCCGGAAACGTATTCAAAGCGTCCGTGTCCTAACGGATGCTCTTTGTCTACGGGCTTTGCCGCCAAGCGAAAGCCGAGCATGGTGACAACGGAAGAACCTGCGTCGGTCACGTTATTGAAGGCGTCTGCGATAATGGCAACGGACGCGGCAAGAATACCCGTTACGAGTTTTCCTACGAACAGGAGCAGGTTTAACACAATCCCCGTCACCGAAGATAAGGTGGCGTAAGCCGAGCGCACGGTGGGGGATTGAACGTCGTTTTTATTTTTTACGAACGTTTTAATAAGAAGATTAGTAAGCATAACGTTTTTCCCTTGTAGAAAAAAACCGCAAGTGATGCGGTTTCTTTCGTTATTCCGTTTTGGTTTCTTGTTCGGCTTGAGCCGCTTTTTCTGCTTTTGCTTTTTCAATCTTGTTGATTGCACCGTTAATGAGTTTTACCGCGATAATGATAAGCCCGATAACGATAAAGATTGCAAGCAAGCCTTGCCATAAAATAGTGAGAGCTTTTAAAACGTTTGTCCAGTTTAAAGGAGTTAAGTTTTCAAATGCAAGCAAATTCCACATAGTAGTTCCTCCTTATAATACCAAACCGATAATCAAGCCGCCCACGATAGCGGAAGCTATTTGACCGGAAACGTTCGCACCGACCGCGTGCATTAAAAGGTGGTTCGAGGGGTCTTCTTTGATCCCCATTTTTTCCACTACGCGCGCCGCCATCGGGAATGCCGAAATACCTGCTGCACCGAGCATGGGGTTGATTTTTTCTTTGCTGAACAAGTTCATTAGTTTTGCGCACATAACGCCGCCCACCGTATCGAATACGAACGCGAACAAGCCGAGCGCCATAATGATAAGCGTTTCAAATTGCAAGAATTTATCCGCTTGCATTTGGAAAGCAATCGTAATGCCGAGCAAAAGAGTGATGATATTTGCAAACGTGGTTTGCGCCGTTTCCGAAAGGGATTTAAGTACGCCGCATTCACGAATTAAGTTGCCGAACATAAGCATACCCACAAGGGAGAGCGAATCGGGCGCGATAAGCCCTGCAATCACCGTCACTACCACAGGGAAAAGGATACGGGTGAGCGTGGGCACTTGTTTTGCCGAATAGCGCATTTTAATTTTGCGTTCGTTTTTGGTGGTGCAGAGCCGAACGACGGCGGGTTGCACGATAGGAACGAGCGCCATATACGAGTACGCTACAACCACGATTGCCGCGGTGTAGTTCGATTTCAAAATTTGGGAAACTAAAATTGCCGTAGGACCGTCTGCCGCGCCGATAATACCGATACTTGCCGCGTCTACGAGCGGGAAGCCGATTAAAGTTGCAAGGATGATGGTAATAAAGATACCAAGTTGCGCTGCGCCGCCCAAGATAAAGAGTTTAGGGTTGGTAAGGAGCGGGCCGAAGTCGATCATTGCGCCGATACCGATAAACAGGAGCAAAGGCATTGCTTCGCTGGCTTCGATACCCACTTGGAATAAGGATTTTAAGATGCCGCCGTCTTCAATAACGGGAGACATAGGGATATTTACCAAAATTGCGCCGAAACCCATAGGCAAAAGCAGAGCGGGTTCCATATCCTTTTTAATGGCAAGATAGATGAGCAATCCGCCGATTATCCACATTGCCACGTGTTGGGGCGTAATTTGGATAATAGTTTCATAAAGAAACGACATAAAAACCTCCAAATTATACAATATGGTTTAATTATATTAAAAGCCAAATAAAAAGTCAAGAGAAAGCATAAAAAAAGAAGCATAAAACGCAAAAAAAGTGAAAAAGGGGATAAAAACGCTTGCCAAAAGAAAAGGAAAAGATTATAATGATTACTGACTTCGAACGTTCCGCTGCCTTTTTTGGGCGTGACGAGGACTCACGCAGCGGGTTATGAACGTATCGTCATTTAGGGAGGTAAAGTCAAATGAAAGGATTGATCGAATCTATCAACGCTGAAAACGTAAAACCCGAAGTGCCTCAATTTAACGTAGGCGATACCGTTAAGGTAGGGTTCAAAATTATCGAAGGCGGCAAAGAAAGAGTTCAAAACTTCGAAGGCGTAGTTATCGCTAAGAAGAACGGCGGTATTTCCGAAACGTTTACCGTTCGCCATATTTCTTACGGCGTGGGCGTAGAAAAAACCTATCCCCTTCACTCGCCGAAAATTACGGCGATTACCGTAGTTAGAAAGGGTAAAGTTCGCCGCGCGAAACTCTATTATCTTCGCTCGCTCACCGGTAAGGCAGCTAAAGTTAAAGAAAAGATTTAAGCAAAAAACAAAAGAAGTAAGTTCATCCAAAGTCAAGGATGGACTTATTTTTTATCATTCGGTAAAAAGTGCCTTTTTTCGGTTTACTTTTTTTGGCGTTTTATGTAAAATAGTAGTATGCGGTATTCTTTTCCGCAAAGGAGATACAAATGACGGAGAAAGTGTTCGGTTATGCCCTTGCCGGGTTAGAAGGCGTGCTCGTTAGCGTGGAAACGGACGTTTCGCGCGGGCTTCCTGCGTATGAAATCGTCGGCTTGCCGGATGCCGCCGTGAAAGAATCCAAAGAGCGGGTGAAAAGTGCTATTAAAAATAGTGCCTTAGAGTTTCCCAACCATAAAATCGTGGTGAACCTTGCGCCTGCATACGTAAAAAAAGAAGGCTCGGTATTCGATTTGCCGATCGCAATCAGTTTGCTTTGTGCGTGCGGTACGATCAAGAACGATTTTTCGGGTACGGTGTTTTTAGGCGAACTTGCTTTAAACGGGGAACTTCGCCCTGTGCGCGGCGTTCTCCCCGCGCTTATTTCGGCAAAGGAAAAAGGATTTAAAAAATTCATTATTCCAAAAGAAAATGAAAAAGAAGCAAGTTATATCGTGGGCGTAGAAACGTACGCGGCGCAGTCGCTTACCCAAGTGGTAGAGCATTTAACGGGGGTAAAGCCTTTACAAGCGGTGCAAACGCAGGAGTTCGTGCCGAGCGAAAAAACGGCGGCGCACTCCGCGTACGATATGTCGCTCATCAAAGGTCAGCCTATGGCAAAACGCGCTTTAGAAGTGGCGGTTGCAGGCGGACATAACATTTTATTCGTTGGACCTCCGGGCACGGGGAAAACGTTGCTTGCCCGTTCTATTCCGTCCATCTTGCCCGATATGACTTTTGAAGAAAGTTTGGAAATTACGAAAATCCACTCGGTGGCAGGTACGCTTGGCGAAGAAGGGATTGTGCGGACTAGACCGTTTAGAACGCCGCACCATACGGCAACGACCGTTGCGCTTTGCGGCGGCGGAAATAAAAGCGTGCATCCTGGGGAGATCAGTTTGGCGCACGGCGGCGTGCTGTTTTTAGACGAATTGCCCGAATATAAGCGTTCGTCCTTAGAAGCGCTCCGTCAACCGTTGGAAGACGGCGTAATTACCGTATCGAGAGCGGGTGGTACCGTTTCGTACCCTGCCGATTTCGTGCTTTGTGCAAGCATGAACCCTTGCCCTTGCGGGAACTACGGTTCAAAGCAAAACCGCTGCGTTTGCACGCCGAACGAAATTAAAAAATACCGCGCGAAAATCTCCGGGCCGCTTTTGGATAGAATTGATATCCAAGTGGAAGTGGACGGCGTTTCATACGACGATTTGGTTTCTCAAACGCAGGAAGAGAGAAGTGAGAAAGTAAAAGAGCGGGCAGACGCCGCTCGCCGCATCCAACGCGAACGCTACGCAGATAGCACGGTAAAAACGAACGCGCAAATGGGCGAGCGTGAAATGCGCCGTTATTGCGAACTCAGTAAAGAGTGTGAAGACGTATTGCGCGAAGCGTTTGATAGATTGCATCTTTCGGCGCGGGCACGGGCACGTATACTTAAAGTTGCGCGCACAATTGCCGACCTGGATTATAGCGAAGAGATCGGCGTGGAACATTTATACGAAGCCATTTCCTACCGCGTGTATGGGGCGGACAAAGATAAAATTGATTAAGGGGTAGCAGGTTGGAGTATTCTAGCGTTGAACGGGTGTATATTTGGCTGGATTCCTTTCCGCTTTCCGACGGGGCAAAACGTCGGCTGATAGAAGAGTGTGAAAGCGCCGTGCAATTAGTGCAAAATTTTGCGCGGTTTAAGCCGATTTTTTCTTCGTTTAAAGAGCAGGACGCTGCACTTTTTGAACGGATGCAAGCCGCCCTTTCCGGGAAAGAGTACTACCAAAAAACGGTTGCCGATTTACAAAGCCGAAAAATCGTGCCGATTCCCGTAGGGAATCCGTATTATCCGCGCGAGTGGGAAGAACTTCCCGATAAGCCGTTGGTGCTTTACGCGCAAGGGAATTTAGACCTTTTAAAAGGCAAAAAGTTTGCCGTATGCGGCTCTCGTAGAACGCCGCCTGCCGCGCTTAAATTAACCGAAAAAATCGCGGAAGAACTTCGCTTAGCGTTCACCGTTATAACGGGGTTTTCAGACGGGGCGGACGTTGCCGCGCTCACCGGTGCAATAAAAGGCGGTGGAAGCGCCGTGTGCTTGCTTGCGGGCGGATTTTCCTTTATACCGCAAACGGATACGCTTCTTTTAGAAAAGGTAAAAGAGCGTGGGCTTTTCCTATCACCGCATAGGCCGGAAGTCCCCTGCCGCACCTTTTCGTATGAATACAGAAACAAACTACTTGCCGCCCTTTGCGAAGGAGTGCTCGTGACGGGTGCAGACGAAAAGAGCGGTGCGCTCATTAGCGCAAAATACGCCGAAAAGTTTGGCAAAAAGGTTTTCGCGTTTCCGTATTCGCCGAGCGCTGCAATGGGCGTTGGTTGCAACAAACTCATTAAAAGCGGCGGGTATTTAACCGAAACGGCGGCGGATATTTTTGCGGCGTTCGGGATAAAAGCGGAAAGCGAAAAACCGAGAGAAACACTTTCGGGAACGGAAGAACAAGTGATGCTTGTGCTTCGGGAAGGAACGAATTTGCACGTGGCGGAACTTGCAGAAAAAACGGGCGTACCGATTTATAAACTTGCGGCAATTCTCTCGTCGTTAGAAATAAAAGGGTACGTGGTTAGAGTAGGCGGAAACGCATACGCCGCCGTATAAAAAGAGCCCGAAAGGGGCAACAAAGTCAGTAAGGAAGTTAGTATGGATTTAATTATCGTTGAGTCGCCTTCGAAAGCGAAAACCATTTCGAAATACTTAAAAGGGAAGTACCGCGTAGACGCGTCCGCAGGGCATATTCGAGATTTGCCCGTGCACACGCTGGGGGTAGACGTTAAAAACAACTTCGAACCG
Source organism: Clostridia bacterium (assembly GCA_017457345.1). Classification (GTDB taxonomy): domain Bacteria; phylum Bacillota; class Clostridia; order Christensenellales; family Borkfalkiaceae; genus Scatosoma. The sequence goes on from JAFTHR010000109.1 coordinate 12,028, forward strand.
AAATACGTGGATTCGGAAGAAAAAAGAGATACGATCCGCCGCTTAACGGAAGCCACGAAGAAAGCGGGCAGAGTATATCTTGCAACCGACCCTGATAGAGAAGGGGAAGCAATTTCTTGGCACTTACAAACGATTTTAGGGCTAGATGAAAACGGGGAAAACCGCATTGAGTTTAACGAAGTTTCGCAAGCCGCTATAGAACGGGCGTTGCAAAAGCCTAGAAAAATCAACTACAACTTAGTAGACGCGCAACAAGCGCGCCGCGTGCTCGATCGATTAGTAGGGTATAAACTTTCGGATTTATTAAACCGCAAAATTCAAGCGGAAGCACAAACAAAAAAACAAAGTTTATCGGCAGGCAGGGTACAGTCCGTTGCGTTAAAACTGATTGTAGAACGCGAGCGTGAAATTGCGGCGTTCAAACCGCAAGAATACTGGAATTTGACGGCGGATTTACAAGACGTAGCAAAAAAACACGCACCTTTTAAAGCCATGCTTGAAAAGTGCGGTACGAAAAAATACAAACCTTCTAGCGCCGAAGAAACGGAGCGCGTATTAGCGGCTTTAAACGCCGGCGAATACGTGGTGAAGAAAGCGAAAAAGAACGTGGTAAAAACGCACGCTCCTGCGCCGTTCACCACCAGTTCTATGCAACAGGACGCTTCGAATAAATTAGGGTTCGGTTCGCCCGAAACTATGTCCCTTGCGCAAAAGTTGTACGAAGGCGTGGAAACGGCAGACGGCGATCACGTTGCTTTTATCACGTATATGAGAACGGACTCCGTTCGCGTGTCTGCGGAAGCGCAAGCCAAGGCGCGCGCTCGTATTCGCGAAGTGTACGGGGAAGAGTTCGTGCCCGAAAAGCCGAACTTCTACGCTACGAAAAAGGATGCGCAGGACGCGCACGAAGCCATCCGTCCGATTGACTTTTCCATGACGCCGGAACGTGCGAAAAAGTTATTGAATAAAAAATTATAGTCCCTTTATAAACTGGTATACGAGCGTTTTATGGCGTCGCAAATGTCCGAAGCGAAGTATAACAGTATGCAAATGGAAATTGCAAACGGAGACTACGTGTTCAAAGCAAGCGGCAAAGCGCTTTTGTTTGCGGGCTTTA
>JAFTHR010000110.1 GCA_017457345.1 Clostridia bacterium
AAGCGCAAGCGGAAGCAAGATTCTTAATGCTTTCGGCAAACAACATTTTGAAACTTGCCGACGGTAAATCGGTTATGTCGCCCACGCAAGATATGATTATCGGTGCGTACTGCTTAACCATCAAACGCCGTGAAGAAGGCAAGAAGTATGATGATCAAGGCAGACCGGATGAAAACGGTGAAGTGTATATCCCTCCCGTATATTCTTCCGAAAACGAAGCAATGATCGCTTACCAAACGAAGGTGGCGCACGAACAAGACGAAATGTACCTTAAGAGAGTGGTTGAACTCCCCGAAGGTAAGTTCGAAGATTTGGAATTGCCGTACACCTGCCCCGTTCCCACGCAAGAAGAACAACAAGGTCAAACGTATATCAAGTCTGCGGAAGTTCGCTTGAATCCTAAAACGGGCAAGAGAGAAGTTGTCGGCGTTATCAAAACGACGATCGGCCGCTTGATCTATAACGACGGTTTGCCCCAAGACTTGGGCTTCGTTAAGAGAAACACGCCCGAATCCTATCTCCGTTTGGAAATGGATACCGAGTTTATCGGTAAGGAACGTGCTATCGGTAAAAAGCACCTTTCGAAGATTGTTGAAGCGTCGTTTAGAACGGGTAAAGCACCCAAGGCTTCGTACGTGTTAGACGCAATGAAAGAACGCGGTTATAAGTATTCCACGCTTGCGGCTCTTACCATGTCGGTATTCGATATCAAGATCCCGCCTGAAAAGGAAGAAATTATCGCGAAAGCAGAAGCGGAAGTTTCTAAAATTACCAAGAAATATAACCGTGGTTTGCTCAACGAAGAAGAACGTTATAAGCAAGTTATCGAGCAATGGGAAGGCGCAACCGATAAGGTGGCAAAACTCTTGGAAGAACAAGGCAAGATCGATAAGTTCAATCCTATTTGGATGATGGCAGACTCGAAAGCCCGTGGTTCGATCGACCAAATTAAACAACTTGCCGGTATGCGTGGTCTAATGGTGAACCCTCAAGGTAAAAAGATTGAAGTTCCCGTTAAATCGTGCTTTAGAAACGGTCTTTCCGTTCTCGAATACTTTATCTCCTCGCACGGTGGCCGTAAAGGTTTAACCGATACCGCTCTTAAAACGGCTGACTCCGGTTATTTGACTCGTCGTTTGGTAGACGTATCGCACGAAATCATTATCCGTGAAGACGATTGCTGCAACGGCAGAAAGCCCCAAGGCTTAGTAGTAAAGGCAATCAAGGATGCAGACGGGCGTGATATCGAATCGTTGAAGGATAGAATCCTTGGTAGATTTGCCGCTGCGGACGTGTTGAATCCTACCACGGGTGAAGTGATCGTTCCCATGAACGGCTTTATCGACGAGAAGGAAGCGAAGGAAATCGTGGGGGCAGGTATCGAATCCGTGAATATCCGTAGCATCTTCGGGTGTAAATCTCACCTTGGCGTTTGCGCTAAGTGCTATGGTAAAAACATGGCAACCACGTTGCCCGTTCAAGTGGGTGAAGCAGTTGGTACGATTGCCGCTCAATCTATCGGTGAACCTGGTACGCAGCTTACCATGCGTACGTTCCACACGGGTGGTATTGCTGCCACGGGGGACATCACGCAAGGTTTGCCTCGTGTAGAAGAATTGTTCGAAGTTAGAAAACCGAAGGGCTGCGCAACCATTTGTGAACACAAAGGTATCGTAGACATTCCGGAAACGACGGATAACTTGAAACACGTGCGCGTGTTGGATGAACTCACGAACGAAGTATTGTTCGATTACGAATTGCCGTTCAACGCAGAAATCAAAGTAAAACAAGGCGAAGCGGTTGCGCCTGGCGTTCTTTTGAACACCGGTAGCGTTTACCCTCAAGATATTTTGCGCGTGAAAGGTGTGACGGGCGTTCAAGACTATATCTTGGAACAAGTACAAACCGTTTACCGTTCGCAAGGCGTTGATATCAACGATAAACACATTGAAATTATCGTTCGCCAAATGCTCAAAAAAGTGCGCATTGAAAACGCAGGGGATACCTCCCTTCTTCCCGGTGAACTTGTGGATATGTCCACGTTCCAAGAAGAAAGCAGCAAAGCGCTTGCAAACGGCGGCAAACCCGCTCTTGCAAAACGTGTGCTCCTTGGTATCACCAAAGCGGCACTCGCTACGGACAGTTTCTTGTCTGCAGCATCCTTCCAAGAAACTTCGAGAGTGCTTACCGAAGCGGCTATCCGCACGAAGAAGGACTATCTCGTTGGCTTGAAAGAAAACGTTATTATCGGTAAATTGATTCCCGCAGGTACGGGCGTTAAGAACTATAAAGGTCTTGCACCTCAATATATCGGTTCTTACGCAAAAGCCGCAGAAGAAATTGCGGTGGCTGAATCGGAAGAAGCAACTGCTTCGGAAAGCGCCGAATAATAAAAACAACGCAACAAACGCCCTCTACCTATCGGTAGGGGGTGTTTTTTGCGCTATTTTCCAAAAAATGCCTATTGACAAGCGCGCCTGCGTGTGTTATAATGAATTAGATAAAAATGCGTTTTTATTCGGGGCATATTATGAATCAACGAAAACACGTTTCAATGAGAAAAACAGTATTAATTATTGCCGACTATTTATCGGTGACGGTTGCTATGTCGCTTGCATTCGTAGTTTGTATGCACGGCACGCCGCTCGGTAGAATTCAATGGATAATTGTAGCGGCGAATATGTTGCTAAACGCTCTTGTTTTTTGGTTAGCCGGGTTATATTCGGTTGGATTTTCTTCCGTCGGTGTGTTCGACGCCATAAAATCCTGTTTCGCCGTTGGGATAATACTGCTCGTGAACGAAGTTTTCGTTGTGCTTTCTAGTCAACAGTTTATGCCCTATACCGTGCCCATTGTGTATGCCCTTTTGCTCTTTTGTTTCACGGTTGGCGTTCGCTTTTCAAAGCGTGCGTTGGGGGTAATTAATTATTACATAACGGTCAATAAAAATAAGCCGATCCAAGTTATGGTTATCGGCGCAGGGGAAGCGGGCGTAATGCTCATTAAGGAGATGGTCACTTCTACCAAGGTTTCCTATCACCCCGTATGTATTCTAGACGACGATTTGAATAAACTCGGCAAAACGATTTATAACGTGAAGGTCGTGGGGCAAATTGCCGACGTGCAAATGTACGTGACTAAGTATAAAATCGACGAGATTTTCGTGGCAATGCCGTCCGTTGGAGCAAAGCGGCTCGGTAAAATTGCACAAGAGTGCAACCGTTGCAACTGTCCCGTAAAGATTTTGCCCGGGCTTTACCAAATTGCAAACGGGCAAGTGTCCGTTTCTCAACTTCGAAACGTGGAAGTAGCAGACTTGCTCGGTAGAGAGCAAATCAACGTAAATATCCACGAAATTATGGGATATATCGAAGAAAAAACGGTGCTCGTAACGGGCGGTGGTGGCTCAATCGGTAGCGAACTTTGCCGGCAAATCGCTTCGCATAACCCGAAACTTTTAATTATTTTGGATTCTTATGAAAACGGCGCGTACGAGATAGAGCAAGAACTCAAACGAACGAATCCAAAAGTTTCGCTATTAACCCTTGTGGCGAGCATTCGCGATTACAACCGTATGCGGGATATCTTTGAGAAATACCGTCCGCAAATCGTGTTCCACGCCGCGGCGCACAAACACGTGCCGCTAATGGAAACGAGCCCGCACGAAGCGGTGAAAAACAACGTGTTCGGCACGATCAACGTGGCAAGTTGCGCCAACGAGTTCGGAGTGGAAACGTTCGTGCAAATTTCAACGGATAAAGCGGTGAACCCTACCAACGTAATGGGGGCAACCAAACGAATTTGCGAAATGATCGTACAAACGTTCGGTCGCCACAGCGAAAAAACGAACTTCGTTGCCGTGCGCTTTGGGAACGTGTTAGGCTCGAACGGCTCGGTAATTCCCTTGTTCAAAAAACAAATTGCCGAAGGTGGACCCGTCACGGTCACCCATAAGGATATTATTCGGTATTTTATGACGATTCCCGAAGCAGTTTCCTTAGTGCTCCAAGCAGGCGTTTACGCCCAAAAAGGACAGATTTTCGTGCTGGATATGGGTGAACCCGTTCGGATTTACGATTTAGCGTATAACCTTATTAAACTTTCGGGGTACGAGCCGAACGTGGATATTCCTATCGTTTGCACGGGTTTGCGCCCCGGCGAAAAACTCTTTGAAGAGCGTTTGATGGAAGAAGAAGGTTTGCAACAAACGGAAAACGGCTTAATTAGCATTGCAAAGCCTTTGGAGATAGACGAAGAGTATTTTAAAGCGGTAATGGAAGAACTCCGCGTACATACCTTTAACGAACATGACGACGTGAAGGAAACGATTAAGAAAATCGTTCCTACGTACCAAACGGAAAGCAAAGGTTCTAAGGCTTTGGAACAAGTTGTTTCTATGCAGGAAGAAGCGGTATAATAAAAGAGCCGCCCGTTTAAACGGGTGGCTCTTTTTAATTTTTTATTAGTTGAATATATTTTGATTGATCCCTTTTGCTGAGATAAACGGAATTAAATAGTTTTTCAAACCTTCGGGGTTTTTTACGCCTTGCGTATTGATATCCCAGTTTCCGATTACGTCAACTTTCACGTCGCCATACCCAAAAATTCTACCCCAGAAAGGCTTATTAATGCTAACGCCCAAAATAGAGGTCATTGCGCTGCGTTCTTCGCTCTTGTTTAAAATACCTTTTTTCACAACGATATAAGAATCGTAGAATTCAATTTTTTCGTTCTTAAGGGCGATAATTCTAACAATCATAACGATTAAAGGTACGATTAACCAACAAAAAAGGATGCACCAGAAAGAAACTCCGCGCCAAGCGCTTTTGGTTGCTACGTAATTAGGTTGTTCAGTTGTCTGCATATTTTTTCTCCTTTTATGATATTACATATATTATATACCAAAAAAATTGGTAAGTCAAGTATTTTACTAAGATTTTTGGTAAATTATATATATATGAAACAAATTCGATTTTCAGAAAACCTAAAAGAACTTAGAAAGGAAAAAAGAATTACGCAGGGTGCACTTGCAAAGGTATTAGGTGTTGACCAACGGACGATTAGTGCGTGGGAGAACGAAATATGCGAGCCAAATTATGCAACCCTTTTAAAGTTGTGTGAATTTTTTGATGAATCGATAGAGGATATGTTAACTTGATAATAAATAAAAACCCTGTTTGTTGTCCACAAACAGGGTTTACGTTTTATTGAGAATTACTCGCCTTTGAAAGGGAGCAAAGCAGCGATTCTAGCACGTTTAATTGCGTTCGCAACCTTCTTTTGGTGTGCAGCGCACGTACCGCTCATTCTGCGGGGAACGATTTTACCGCCTTCCGTAACGTATTTCTTTAAACGATTCACGTCCTTGTAATCGATTTCGGAAACCTTTTCTTGACAGAAAGCGCAAACCTTTTTACGAGGCATTTTCTTATATACCTTTTTAACGGCAGTCTTTTCTTCCATGATATTAACTCCTTTAATAATTTTTGTCCCTTATAAATTAGAAGGGAATGTCGCTATCGTCATCCATAGATTGGAGGACGGGCTTTCTTTTAGCGGGAGCATTTTGGCGGGGTTCTTCGTCGAAACCGTCACCTGCTTTCGGCGTCAAGAATTCAATATCTTGCACGATAATGTCTACAGCGGTGCGTTTTACGCCTTGGTTATCTTCGTAGTTGCGAAGTTGGATGCTACCACTAACGGCAACTTTGTTGCCTTTCTTGGTATAGCGAGCGATCGTTTCAGCCGTTGCGCGCCAAGCGGTGCAGTTGAAAAAGTCCGTTTGACGTTCGCCGTCTTGACCGGAATAGTTGCGGTTTACAGCGATTGCAAAGTGGCATACCGCAACGCCGCCGGGCGTTTCGGTGAGTTCAGGGTCGCGCGTTAAATTACCGATTAAAAATACTTTGTTCATAATGTTTTCCTGTTTTAATTAGTTAATTTTCGTAATCATACGTCTCAACAAATCGCCGTCGATACTTGCAACACGTTCAAGTTCGTTAAGAACAGCCGCGTCAGCTTCGAACGTCATCAACACGAAGTAGGCTTCGTTTTTGAACTGAATGGGGTAAGCGGTTTTCTTCGTTCCCCATTTGTCCGTAGAAACCACAGCGCCGTTCATCGATTTAACTACGTTTTCGTACTTTTCGACTTCTGCTGCCTTTCCTTCGTCCGTCAGGTCGTTGTTGAGCAAATAGAGCATTTCGTATTTTGCCATATTTTCCACCTCCTGGTCTTATTCGGTGCGCCGCGCTCGCAACGCACAAGGTACGCAATTTTCATTGCATATACGATTATACCTTATTTCCAAAAAATAGTCAATCGTTTTTCCTGCAAAAAACGCAAAAAAACGCTCGTTTTCAAAGAAAAAGAGTATGGTTTTTACCATACCCTTTTCGTTTTTTAATTAAGCACCGCCGCCTGCCGATTCAAGAGCCGCAAGCACGTCGAGTGCTTCGCTCGCCGTTAAATCACCGATTAGTTTTTTGATAGGCGTTACGCCGTCGGTTTCAAAGCCAACCGTGACTGCGGTATTCAACGTGGTTTCGCTAATCCCTAAGATGCCGTGCTTGGTTAAATCTTTAAGAACGGCTTTGTTCACGTTCTCCGTCATATTATCCGTCATAAGCCCCATATCGTCGATCGTGTAATCTTCGGGAGTTTTCACGCCGGAAGGATCGGTGAACATATAGTACCAACAACCCGTCATTTCGAGTGCGGACTCAGTAGTTGTGCCACTTATATACCATTTATCTTCTTCGGCGTTATAGGTTAATTCGTTGTTGTTTTTATCGAGATAAACGGGAGCACTTTCCGTGCCTTCGTCAAACGTGGAAGTAGTGTACCAGGTAAGGGTTTCCTTGTTATAGAAAATTTCGTTACCGTTCTTATCAACGAAGTATTCAACCGTTTCTCCGCCTACCATTCTTTCTGCCGTTTTCTTTAAGTAAATATCTTCGGCAAGGAAATCAATGAGTTTCATTGACCTAATTTCGGTGGAGAGTTCGCCGATTTTTGCATCCTTTAAAAGATTGAGCGGTCTATCGGTATCTTCAATTTTAATTACTTCGGAAAGTTTAAGATTTAAAACGTTGTTTTCGTCTTTCAAATCGTTAATACACCAACCGCCGATGGATTTTAAAAGCACGTTATCGTCGCTCACCGAGCCGTCGTTATCGAGCAAGTCGTTAATCGTCACTTCGTTAATTGCGTCGTCGATACCGCCTTTCATTTTTAAAATAGTGGTTTTTCTATAATACACTAAGTTGGTTTCGGTGTAGTCACCTTCAACGGAATAAACGTTGTAATAGGTCACGCCGCCTTCTTCGCCACCTTCAACGGCATAAGTTTTCGTGCCGTTTTCGTCGGTGATGATGAACCCGTCGGCAAAAGCCACGTAGTTTTCTACCTTCAGGTCTTCATAGTAGAAGTCAACGAGTTCCGAAGAAGCGTTGAGTTTATAGCGAACGGGCAACATAGTCACGGTGTTTTCCACTTCGTCGTACTCGTAATGTTTTTGTTTACCGTACGCGATTGCGCGCATGAGCGCGTTGTCGTTTTCAATTTCTACCACGTCCGCAAGGGCAATTTTATCGAATACGCTATCAATTCTATCGTTCGTTAAGTCGCCAAGTTTGGTCGGTTTCGTAATGGGAACGATTTCGCCTGCCTCGTTAATGTAGTAGTTGACGCCTTCCGTACCATACGAAAGGGAGATTAAGGAAGGATCGGAAGACGCGGTGACGGAGAAGAAGTCTGCAACGTACACGCTTTCCATTGTATCGGTTAAACCGCTTTCCCCGGAAAGAAGGGGGCGCAAAATGTTCGGCTTGTGTCTTACAAGTACGCCGCCGGCATACGCTTCGTAGCGCGTGGGATTGCCTACCACTTGCTTTAAGTAGTGAACGGGATTGTTTTGCGCGTCGTAGCACGTGAGTTGATAGCCTTCCGTGCCGGTATATGCGGCGATATACGAACCGTCCGTTGCCGTGTATTTACCTTCTACAACGGTGAACTCTTTATGTTTACCGTCTTCGTACAAGTTTTTCGTTTCGTTGAATTCGTAGTAGAACGGCAACATTTCAATCACCGTTTCGCCGTTTACAACCGTTTTTTGGTAAGCGACTTCGTTTTCACCGTAAAGGATTGCAAGCATAATCGGGTCGGTATCGTCTACGTTTGAACCGAAGTGTTCCACGAGCGCACGAATTTCCATATCGCCGATCGCTTCAATAAAGTAGTCGGCTAAGCCGCTCATAGGCGTAGACAACAATCTATCGGGGCTAAGGACTAATTCGTAAGGCGCGGCGCCGTC
>JAFTHR010000111.1 GCA_017457345.1 Clostridia bacterium
AATTAATGACACACTAGTGTACGTTAACGATAATAGTGAAAGGGCAATTGGAACAGTAAGATGATTGAAAACGACAAGGACTTAAGATTAATTGTATCTCTCTTTAACATTGAAGGGGAGATTACAATGATTAAACCCTACGGTGAAGGATTGATCAATAGCACTTTACTTGTGACGACCACCAAGCGTCGCTATATTTTGCAACGGATCAATACGAACGTGTTTAAACAACCGAATGAACTTATGAATAACATTTGTGCGGTCACCGAGTATCTTCACGCTCGTGGCGTAGAAACGTTGGAGGTTGTTCACACGAAAGCGGGGGATCCTTTCCTTTCTGGTGAAATTTGCTATCGTTTATATGTATTTATCGAAGATACGGTCACCTATCAAAAAGTTCCCGATACCAAAACGTTCTACAATTGTGGTAAAGCGTTTGGCGAGTTCCAAAATCAACTTTCTTCGTTTGATGCATCCGTTTTAACGGAAACGATTTTGAACTTCCATAACACGCCTACCCGTTTCGAAGCGTTTAAAAAGGCGCTGGAAGCAGACGTTTGCGGGAGAGCGGCAGAATGTAAGCAAGAAATTGACTTCGTTTTAAAGCATGCCGATACCTATTACAAGGCAGTTGAAGGATTGCGGGACGGAAGTTTGCCGTTGCGCGTCACTCATAACGACACGAAAATCAATAACATTTTAATGGACAATAAAACGAACGTTGGTAGAGCGATTATCGACTTAGATACCGTTATGCCCGGCGCTATGATGTACGACTTTGGCGATTCTATTCGCTCTGGTGCAAACACCGCCGCGGAAGACGAGCCGGATTTAGATAAAGTGCACCTTGATTTCTCGCTCTTTAAAGCGTATGCCGAAGGGTTTTGTTCTGCCGTGAAAGAAAGCATCACGAAAAAAGAAAAGGAATTGCTTGCGTACGGCGCGTATTTAATGACGGTAGAATGTGGCATACGTTTCTTAACCGATTATCTTTCGGGAGATACATATTTCAAGATTAAATATCCCACGCATAACATTGTTCGTACCCGTGCTCAACTTCGCTTAGCGAGCGAAATTGAAGAGAATTTAGACAAGATGAACGAAGTTGTGTTCAACGCATGTAAATAAAAATAAACCGCTTTTACTTAGGTGAAAGCGGTATTTTTTTGCAAAAAATTACCATACTGTCAATATGAACACGAAATTGAAAGTATCGGTTTTTACGGCTCTTGCCGCGCTTTTGCTTAGCGTTCCAAGCGTAAAAGATATGTCTACGCTCACGGAAATTACAAAACCCCATCAAGGCGTTTATCGTTTAAACGAGTTTCGTTTCGGCGGTGAAGATATTGTGGAGCGCTTTGAAACGTCTAGTATCGAATTAAAAAGAAACGGTCAAGCGGTTTTTGTGTTGAACGATACAAATCGCGGTAGAAAAGAAGTGACGGGTGAATACTCTTTAAACGAAGAAAGCGGTGAACTCATTTTAACAATTCAACTCTTTGGAACAACGCTTAAAAAACAAGCGTATTTAAAGAACGGTTTGTTAACTATAACGCACGTTCAAGACGGGCGAACAATTTACTCCGAGTTTAAACGAAATTAAAAAAGAATAAACAAATGTTC
>JAFTHR010000112.1 GCA_017457345.1 Clostridia bacterium
ACGGCATCCGACACGTTGCTCTTACCGCCTCCGTTCGGACCGACGATACAAGTGACGCCGTCGTCAAAGCGGATAGTCGTTTTATCCGCGAACGATTTAAAACCGTCTCGTTGTATTTCTTTTAAATCCAAAGTTCTTTCCTTCCTTGTATTTTTTTCTTTAATTTTCCGCACACAATTGTGCTAATAAATTTTTTGCAGCGTTTTGTTCCGCCGCCTTTTTACTTTCCCCCACGCCGCAAGCCGTTTTTTGTAGCGCACGTACCGTTGTTTCAAATACGGGCGCATGGTCCTTACCGCTTTTACTAGAAGTGTAAACGGGCAAGGGTGCGCCTTGCTTTTGCGCAAGTTCTTGTAAATCCTTTTTATAGTTCCGCACCGAACGGGTTTTGAGCCGTTCTAAATAGGGGAGCACAACGTTTTTCGCCGCTTGCATACCGCCGTCTAAATACAGCGCCGCCACCAACGTTTCAAACAGGTCGGATACCGTTTTCTTCCCCACGTTTTTCTCACTTCCTTCAAAGCGCAAAAACGTTTTGAGTTCCAACTCTTCCGCCACACTCACGAGCGCGTTCGCATTTACGAGCCTTTGCCGCTCCTGCGTCATTTCCCCTTCGGCTTTTTCGCCGCTAAGGTACTGCTTTTCACTCACGATAAGTTCTAAAACGGCATCTCCTAAATACTCCATCCGTTCATTGTCCTTTCCGCCGTGTTTTTTGGCGTAGGAAGAGTGCGTGAACGCCGTCTCCAAAAGCGTGCGATCGGAAAAGCGGTAATTTATTTTCCGTTCGAGCGGGGAAAAATCAATCATTTTTCCCTTCCGCCACTTCTTTTGCCGCCGCTTCGGCGTTTACCTTTTGGAGCATTTCTTCTACTTTACGCACCATATCGCCACGCACGCAGTCGGTCGCTTGCGCAATGCACGCAGCAAACGATTTTGCCTTGGAGTTGCCGTGTCCTTTTACCACCGCTTTGGGTAAGCCGAGAAGTACCGCGCCGCCTTGGGCTTCGTAATCGAAACTCTTCTTGATGTTCCCCACCACGTCTAACACGAAAAGGGAACGAAGTTTCGTAAAGAAGTTGCGCTTAAACGACTTCTTCATAATGCCGCCCATTGCCTTTGCCGTGCCTTCAATCGATTTGAGTGCGATATTGCCCGTGTACCCGTCGGACACCACAACGTCTACGTCCCCACTCATAATTTCTCTGCCTTCCACGTTGCCCACGTAGTTAATGCAGGACATTTCTTTGAGTAAAGCGTTTGCTTCTTGGTGCACCAAATCCCCTTTATGATCTTCCGTGCCGTTGTTCAAAAGCCCAACCGTGGGGTTTTGAGAAATCCCCCTAGCCTGTGCGTACGCCGTTGCTAAAATGGCAAAGTGTTGCAAATATACAGGCTTGCACTCTAAGTTTGCACCACAATCGCAAAGCAAGGTAGTACCGTTTTTGCCGTTGGGCATGCTAGGGCAAAGCGCAGGGCGGGAAATCCCTTTAATACGCCCGATTCTCGTGACCGCCGCCGTTAATACCGCGCCCGTAGAGCCGGAAGAAACTAACCCGTCCGCTTTATTTTCTTTCAAGATGTTAAACGCCACCACAAGGTAAGAATCCTTCTTCGTTTTAACGGCAAGAGCGGGTGCGTCTTCCATTGTGATCACTTCGCTCGTATGTACGATTTCCACACGAGAAGTATCGTATTCATACTTGGCAAGTTCCGCTTTAATTTGCGTTTCGTCGCCGCATAAAATAACCGAAAGATCGGCATCCTTATTCAGCGCGTCTACCGTGCCTTTGATTTGTTCGTAGGGGGCAAAGTCGCCACCCATTGCGTCGATAACGATTTTCGTCATAACTCTCTCCTTTTTAAATCAGTATTCCAAATTCGAAACGGTACGGGGGAACGGGATAACGTCGCGAATGTTGCTAATACCCGTCAAGTACATAATCATCCGTTCAAATCCTAAACCGAAACCGCTATGGGTTGTCCCGCCGTATTTTCTCAAATCTAAATACCACGAATAATCTTCGGGGTTCATACCGAGTTCTTGTATACGATTTACAAGTTTTTCGTAGTTTTCTTCACGTTGCGAACCGCCGATAAGTTCCCCAATCCCCGGCACGAGCAAGTCTGCCGCGGCAACCGTTTTTCCATCCGGGTTTTGCTTCATATAGAACGCCTTGATTTCTTTGGGGTAATCGGTTAAGAACACAGGTTTTTTGAAGACCGTTTCGGTTAAGAAACGTTCGTGTTCACTTTGTAAATCCTTACCCCAGAAAATGTTCTTATCTTCGAACTTCTCGGCGTTTTCTTTCAAAATTTCAATCGCTTGCGTATACGTTAAGCGCACGAATTCGTTTTCGTACACGTTTTGCAAACGTTCGAGTAAGCCTTTATCTACGAATTGATTTAAGAACGCAAGTTCGTCCTTACACGTTTCGCCAACGTGTGCGATAATCGCTTTCACAATTGCTTCGGCAACGTCCATATCCCCTTGCAAATCGCGGAACGCCATTTCCGGTTCGATCATCCAAAATTCCGCCGCGTGGCGCGCCGTGTTGGAGTGTTCCGCACGGAAAGTAGGCCCGAACGTGTAAACGTTTGCGTACGCCATTGCGTACGTTTCCACGTTGAGTTGCCCCGATACGGTAAGGGAGGCTTTCTTGCCGAAAAAGTCCTTTTTATAATCGGTCTTTCCAGGCACTTTCTTTTCTTCGTCCATATCAATCGTGGTCACTTGGAACATTGCACCCGCACCTTCGCAGTCGCTCCCCGTAATAATGGGGGTGTGCACGTACACGAACCCGCGTTCGTTGAAGAACTTATGGATTGCAAACGCCGCTTCGCTACGAATTCTAAACGCCGCGCCGAACAAGTTCGTTCTAGGGCGAAGATGCGCAATTTCACGCAAGAACTCAATGGAATGGCGTTTCTTTTGAAGGGGGTATTCAGGCGACGACGCACCTTCCACTTCCACGCTTTCCGCCTTGATTTCGTACGGTTGTTTATTTTCGGGCGTTGCCACCACTTTCCCTTTTACGATAAGCGCACAACCTACGTTTTGGTGTGCAATTTCGTCGTAATTTTCCAAGTTATCGCGTTCGAACACGATTTGCGTGTTCTTAAAACAACTACCGTCGTTCAATTCAATAAAGCCAAAGGCTTTCGAATCACGAATCGTCTTTGCCCAACCGCCTACGACAACGGATTTCCCTTCGTACGCCGCGATATCGGCGTTAATTTCTTTCAGTAGAACTCTTTGCATTTGAAACCTGCCTTTTTGGCGCTAAATCAGTGCGATTTTCCTTTTTCGACACTTTTCGCCTATTTTATCTTTTTCATTATAACATTTTTCTACGAAAAAGACAAACGTTTCAAGGTATTTTCTTTGTCGTATTCCCCACTTTTTTGACGATTATTCCGCGCACGGGCGCGTACTCGTCCACGCGCAACCGTTTTTTCGCCACCAAAGCACCTTTTCGGTAGGTTTCTAAATACCCCTCGCTTTTTATTCCTTCTTTTTCTTGACGGACGATTTCTTCTTCCGCGCCCACCCGAACTATCGGTTCGGGTGGCGGTATACTCCCCGTGGTTCTTGAAACGATTTTATATTCGTTCCCGTCCGCCTTGCCGAACACTTTTACCGTGAGCGCGCCGTTTCGTTCTTTTGCCGAAAGGTAAACGGATGTTTGACGATTGTTCTTAAAACGAAAATCGCTATACGAAGAAACCATAGCGTCTCTAGACGGCGCAACGTAGCCCACCGCAAGCGAGTGCGGGCGGAACTCCGTCACTTCTAGCCCCGCCAGCAAAACGGCGTTATATAGCGTTGTGCTCACTTGGCAAACGCCGCCGCCGATCCCTAAAATAAACTCCCCGTTTTGAATTATTTTCGCTTTCTCAAAGCCGTTTTCTTTCGTCCGCTCCCCTACCACGGCGTTAAACGAAAACTCTGCGCCACTTTTAAGCGTTAACCCGTTTATCCGCTCGCAAGCAAGTTCGATATTTCTTGACCTGCCCACGTCCTTTTCCTGAAAATAGGTGGTAAACGAAGAGATGCAAACCGTTTGCTCTTTCACTTGTTTGAGCGTTGTTTCGGCGGCAACGTTTATCACTTCCGCTTTCACGCTTTGGAAGCGGATTTTTCCGTTTTCTTCTATCGGGCGAGCGAGCGAAGAAAGTAAATCCGCTTGTAATTTTTTTCGATCGCAATAGTAGCCGTTTCGTTCCGGCTCATAGGTAAACCCTTCGGCGGAAAAGGTGGCGGAAGCCGATAGTGCGGCAAGGGAATTATCGGCGCAAATCCGCTCGATTACTCCTTCCGCCCCGCAAAGATAATACTCTAAAACAAGCGGCTCTTCACCCGATAAATACCCCTCAAAATTATCCCGAAAAGAGATCTCGGGATAGGAAAAAACGTATTCACCGCTCGGCGAATAAACGGTGAGAGAATCTATCTTTTCCGCCGTTTGTAG
>JAFTHR010000113.1 GCA_017457345.1 Clostridia bacterium
GCGATTTTACTTAATGAAATGGAAAAGACGAAGGTAAACGATAGAATCAATCCAACAAAAAAAGCACCGATTTTGCGCATATTTTTCCTCCGTTTAAAAGGTAAGTTGCGCAAAGCTGGTGCTTTTTATGCAGTCAATATGAAATTATTATAAGGATTTTTTATATTCGTTCGCCTGTTTTAACAGTTCTTCGGCGTGTTGAAAGGCAAACTCGTCTCCAGTATCCCCGCCAAGCAAACGCACGATTTCTTTTTTCTTGCTTTCGCTATCGAGAGAATATACGCTCGTGTGCGTTTTTCCGCCTTCTTCTATCTTTTCAATTAAGAATTCCCCGTCGCTCATTGCCGCAATTTGCGCAAGGTGCGAAACGGCGATAATTTGTGTGGATTTGGCAATTTTAGCGAACTTTTCACCAACCACTTTGGCGGTTTTACCGCTAATCCCCGCATCAATTTCGTCGAATACGTAAGTAGAAATGCCGTTTACGGATGAAAGTTGCGTTTTAATTGCAAGCATAAATCGGCTCATTTCACCGCCGCTAATAATTTTATTAAGCGGTTTTAATGGCTCACCGGCGTTTGCCGAGAATAAGAAGGAAATGCCGTCTAATCCGTTTACAGTTGCTCGTTCGGCGTCTTCAGGAAGATATTCGGTGAAAGAAAGTTTGAACTGCGCACTCGCTATATTGAGCGTTTTGAGTTCTTCCGTCACCCGGTTGCAAAACTTCTCTCCTTCGGTCTTTCTAAGCCCCGTCATAGTTCGGCAGGTATCGTAAATCTTTTTCAAAAGAGCCGCGCGCTTCTTTTCTAGCGCGGAGTATTTTGCATCACTATCCGCCAAAAAGTCGTGCTTTTCTTTGATTTGAGCTAAATACTCGTCAATTTCTTGCTTATTTGCGCCGTATTTGCGTTTTAAATCGCGGATTACGTCTAACCTTGCCTCCGTTTCAGCCGCTTCGTTTTCATCAAAATAAAGCCCGTCGGCAAGGTCGGACAGCCCTTCGGCAATATCGTCCGCTTCAATACAAAGGCTTTCGGCGCGTTCAAAATAATTTTCGTATTCTTGATCTAAGGACGACACCGAAGAAAGGGCGCGTTTGGAAGCGCGCAACGCGTCAATTGCGCCGTTTTCACCGCTCAACGCCTCGCTTGCTTCTTTTAACGCGTATAAAATCTTTTCTAAATTGTTGATTTTAATGCGTTTTGCGTTTAATTCTTCCTCTTCACCGTCTTTTAAATCAACGTCCTCAATTTCCGTGATTTGGTAGGCAAGAAGGGAGAGCGTGCGTGCACGTTCTTCTTCGTCGCCGCCTAATAACGCCATATCTTCGTCAATTTTTTTCTTTTCTTGTAAAAAAGACGAAAGGGTTTGCTTCAATTCTTCGATCGGCGCGCCGATCACTTCGTCTAACGTTTTTAACTGATTGCTTTCTTTAAGCAAGAAGAAATGTTCGCTTTGACCGTGCACGTCTACGAGCGAATCCGTTACGCTACGGAGCATACTTGCCGTTACGCTATTTCCGTTAATTTTAATGGAATTTTTGCCGTTTTCGGCGTATTTACGGGAAATAATGATTTCTCCATCCGTTTCCACGTCCATTTCACGCAAAACTTCCACCGCTTTAGAAGTTTCAGGTACGAAAAACTCGGCTTTGACCATACACTCCGTTTCGCCGTGACGAATCATTGTTTTATCGGCTTTTGCCCCTAAAACAAAATTGACGGAGTCTAAAATCACCGATTTTCCCGCACCGGTTTCCCCCGAAAGGACGTTTAACCCTTCGGTAAACTCTATTTCAGCGTGTTCGATTAACGCTACGTTTTTAACCGTTAATTTGGATAACATTTGTTTTTCCTTATATGGTATTATGTCTGTCGTAGATTACTTAATGAACTCTTTAATCTTTTCCACCACGCTTTCCGCCGATTGCGTATCTTCGCAAACGACCAAAACGGTATCGTCCCCAGCAACCGAGCCAACGATTTCGGTATAATTGAGTTTATCAACTACCGTACCCGCGTTTGCGCCGTTCCCCGTTAAGGTTTTAACCACCACGATATTTTGCGCTGAACGCAAAGAAACAAGGCAATCACGGAATAAATTTTTCATTTTTGGCGATATTTCGCTTTCATTTTCGTTAATATAGGCGTAGCGGTACTTCTTTTCGATACCAGAAACTTTAAATAAGTGTAAATCTTTAATATCACGCGAGATCGTTGCTTGCGTAACGGTATATTGCAATTTATTGAGTTCAGCACAAAGTTCTTCCTGCGTTTCAATTTCCTTGTTTGAAATAATTTCAAGGATTTTGGCGTGTCTAGCCGATTTTAACATTGGTAATTCCCCCTATAGGTTATTTAAGTTTGTTTTTTATTTTTGTTAATAAGCAGGAATCGTGCTCTGCTAAAAAATTCGCTGTAAAAGGTGCTTTTTTAATGGTAATTTCGTCCGTTTCTCCAACGGTTTCAAGAACTTTCCCGTCTGCAACCAGGAGCGCCGTGCCGCCTGTGATTTTCGCCACGAACACTTCACTATCCGGAAAGACGATCGGTCTTGCGTTAAAGGAAAAGGCGCAAATCGGCGTAAGCATAAACGCGGGAACTTGCGGGGATAGGATTGCACCGCCCGCCGATAACGAATAGGCGGTAGATCCGGTTGGCGTACATAGAATAACACCGTCTCCCGTAAAGGTTGCGTTTTCGTTGCCAACTTTCACGTTAACCGATATAATTTGGCGCGCGCTTGCAATTTGCATACAGTCTCGTTGGAACGCCACTTCGTTTAGCGCGTAAAACACTTTACCCTTAATCGAAATTTCTAAAATCGAGCGTTTTAACACGTTGCAAACGCCGTTTTTAAGGTCTTTTAACAAAGAAACAGCTTTTAAAGCATCTTGTTTTTCATACTCCGTTAAAAATCCAAGCGTTCCGTAATTTACGCCTAAAACAAAGGTATTCGTTTGTGCCGCTTGCACGGCGGTATGTATAATTGCGCCGTCGCCACCTAAAACCAAGAGCGCTTGCACGCTACTCAACTCCTCTTTTGTGGGTGTTTTAGGGAGTTCGATAACGTTAAATCCATTTTCGCGCAAGGAAAGAAGCATGCTCTGCCGCTCAGACGTTGCTACTTTTCTATTGCAAATTATCCCAACGTTCATATCTTCCTCCTATAGTAATAAATTATCTGCGTTTAAAGAAACGAGTTCTTTCACTTTTTCCACAATTTTTGCCTTGTTTACGCCGTTTTGAGGCTGTTTTTTAAGCAAAACCACGTATTCAACGTTTTTTCCTTTGCGAATCGGCGCGTTGGTTATCCCCAAAGCAAACAACCCGTTTTCTTCGGCGTATCCAAGTACTTTTTCCACGATTTTTGCGTGGTAAACACCCGAAACAATCCCACTCTTGCCGATATTTTTATTCTCACTTTCAAATTGCGGTTTGATGAGTGCAACGGCAAACCCGTTTTCGCTTAATATCTCGTTTATCGTGGGAAAAATTAAGCGCAAGGAAATAAAACTAACGTCCGTCACAACCACGTCAATCGGCTCTAAAAACGCCGTTTTTTGCAGGTATCTTGCGTTCGTTCTATCCATGACAACAACTTTTTCGTTCACTACTAATTTTTCGTTTAGCAGGCATTCGCCTACGTCTACGGCGTATACCTTTTTCGCGCCGTTTTGAAGCATACAATCGGTAAAACCGCCCGTGCTTGCCCCTAAATCAACGCAAACTAGCGAGCCAAAATCAAGGGAAAACGCTTCTTTTGCGCGTGCTAATTTATAACCACCGTTGGAAACGTATTGTTCTTTCGGCAAAACGAACGTGATCTCGTCCGATTCGCGAATTTCGTCTTTCGCACGGATCTGTTTTCCGTTGACGAGTACCAACCCACGCTCTATCGCCTCCGCTGCTTTTGTGCGAGAACCGAATTTTTCTTTAAAAAATACGTCCGCTCTCATTGCAGTTGTTGTTGAATATACTCGAAAATTTTATCGCACGAAACGCCGTATTCTCTTTGAAGTTCCGCTACGCTGCCTTGGGGAATAAACTCATCGCGATAAGCAAAGTTTTTTACCGTAATTTTTGAATTTACGCTAGCAAGATACGCCGTGACGGCTTGCCCAAACCCGCCTGCAAGTACGTTGTCTTCTAACGTGACGATATGCGTAGACTTCGTGGCGTTCAATAGTTCTTTATCTAGCGGTTTTACAAAGCGTGCGTTGACAACGTTAAAATCAAGCCCAACGGGCTTGCACCGCTCCAACACCTTCATTGCAATCGTTAAACAACGTTCTCCAACGGCAAGGACGGTAAGCGATTTTTCGCTTTCATTCGTCGATTGATGCAAATACGACCATTTCCCAAGTTCAATTTCGCTATTATCGTCTTCAAAAACAACCAGATCTTTCTCGTTTTCCATCTGTGTTCTTCTCCTTTCGGTGAAACATGAATCGTTGATTCATTCGCACCTTATTATAACCATATCGGCAGAAA
>JAFTHR010000114.1 GCA_017457345.1 Clostridia bacterium
CGAAACCACGTACACCACGCACGTTATGGCGCCTTCTGCTCCCCTTTCTACGTTTGCGGAACGCCCTACGGGCGCTTCGCTCTACGAAGCACCGTACGAAGGCACGTACGTGTTCAACCAAACGGACGGCTATTACCACGTGGGCACGGTAGACGGACCGATTTTGATGGTTGCAATCACCAAAACCCCTGATAGATTTATCGACGTACCGTTCACGCAAGTAGCCGATGTTTCCAACTCGCTTATGCTTCAAGAAAGAATAAACGGCGAAATCGTGCTCTACAACTACCGCGATTTCATTTATAACGATTATTCTTCCAAAGTGAACACCGAAGGGTTCTACGGCGTGAACGCCGAACTCAAATTGTTCTTGGATAGATACGTTGCAAAATGGGGCGACAGTTCTAAGGCGCAAAGTGAGCCCGCCAACGTTCGTTGGCTCGCACCTTGCTATTATTACGATTACGAATAAGCAACCTTTTTATAAAACAGTTCGGTTTTTTGCCGAACTGTTCTTTTTTTTGGAAAAATTATTAGAAACGGTTGCTTTTTCGTAAAAAAAATGATACAATCTAACTACTTAACTTATAAACTTATTTGGAGGACGTTATGAAAAACGCATTAAAACGCTTTTTAATTATTCTTCTTTCCGTAATGACCTTTGCGTTTGCGGCGGTTGCCGTGGGCTGTAAGGAAAACGAAGATGACGGAAAGGCAACCTACACCATTACCGTGGTAGACGAAAACGGCACGGCGGTACAAAACGCTTTGGTTATTTTCTGCACCCCCGGTCAAGGTTGTGAAAACCCCATTATGACGAACGCAGAAGGAAAAGTAGTTTCCGAACGCGAAGGCAAAGTTTGGGAAGTACACGCTGCAAAGAGTGGCTACACCGAAAGCGATACCAAGAACACGGCAACCACTAGCGAAAGCATTACGCTCGTGATTACTTCTAACGCCTCTTAAAACGAAATAGAGCAAACAAAAAAACAGCACCGCTCGGTGCTGTTTTTATTTGTCTTTTTTTAATCGAGATAAGGATCGATAAGTGCCGCAAGTTGTTCCGCCGAAAGCGCCGCTTCGTACTTTTCAAGCACGAATCCACGCTCGTCGATTACCACCGTCATAGGCAGGTTTCCGCTACCACCGAACGCGTCGTACACGAACTCGCCGTCTGCTTGCAACGCATCTTGCACGAAAGTGATTTCATAGTCTACCGATTGTCCGTTCAACCACTCTACCACGTCTTCCGTGATGAGTTCGTCGTGAATTGCAAACATATTGAGTTTATCGGCGTTTTCTAAATAGTATTCGTTAAAGTGGGGCAATTCCGCCACGCAACTACTACACCAAGTTGCCCAGAAATTGAGCACCGTGATTTTTCCCGAACCTTTTTCTACGAGCAAGGTTTTTTCGCTAGAAAGCGACGTGTACACGTTATTTTCTTTTTCGTACACCGCAAGCGAGAATTCGGGGCAAGGATCGCCAAGTTGCAATCCCTGGGTGGGCTCTTCCAAGAAATTGTAGTATACAACCGCACCAACGAGCACCACGCCCGCCATACACCAAGCACCGATTTCCAGCCACTTGTTGCGGCGCGCCTCACGCTCTTTTGCCGTCAACGCAGGAACCACTTCCGTCATTTCCACTTCCACCGTTTCAACGGGTTCAACCGTTTCCAACGCCGAAGCACTCGTTGCAATTTCTTCTTCCGCCGTTTCGGGCTTTTTCAAGAACGCCGCAAGGGGTTTTCCTTCGGGAACGGGCATATCCAAAGTACTTTCTTTCACGAACAGGTTTTTGCCTTTCCAAG
>JAFTHR010000115.1 GCA_017457345.1 Clostridia bacterium
ACCGTTTACGCAAGGCTTGTTCGTCGCAGGATATTCCACATAACAAGATATAAAAATACGCAAAAAGGAGGGGCAGGTACGAGATGAGTGAAGTATCTATGAAAAAAACCGTCGTATTCGTATGTACGGGAAATACTTGCCGTTCTCCTATGGCGGAATACTTATTCCGTCGAAAAACGGAAGAGTTGGGGCTTTATAAACTCAAAGTATGTTCGGCAGGGATTCGAGCCAAACGGGGCGATACGATCAACGAAAAATCGGCGCAAATTCTCATAGAAAACGGATTTGACGTTAGCGAGTTTACATCGAGAAAGGTTGATAAGCGTACGTTGAAAGATTCGCTTGCAATTGTGTGTATGACGGACGCGCAACGGGATACGTTGATGGAAATGCGTTGGAAAGCGTTAAGAGACGCAGGTGTGGAAGAGATAGAAAACAACGTGTATTCCTTTGCGGATATTACGGGCTATCAAGTGTTAGATCCGTACGGTAGGGATATGGATTGCTACCGCTACGTTTTTGAATTGCTTGCAGGGGGTATGTCCGCATTGTTGGAAAAGATAATCCCTGAAACTATACGTGCGGCGTACGTGAAAAAACCGCGCAAAACCAAAAAGAAAAGTATGTAAGGAGATATAACTATTATGAAAATTGCAGTGGCTTGCGATCACGGTGGATTGAATTTAAAAAACGCCGTTATCGCGTATTGTCAAAAACTTGGACACGAATGTCAAGATTTCGGTACGTATACCAAAGATTCTTGCGATGATCCCGATTTCGCGGTGCAAGCCGCCGAAGCGGTAGCAAGCGGCGCGTGTGAACGCGGTATTTTGGTTTGCTCGTCGGGGATAGGCGTTTCTATCGTTGCGAATAAAGTACCGGGAGTGCGTTGCGCGCATTGCCACGATACCTATTGCGCGAAGTTCACCCGTTTGCATAACGACGCAAATATGATTGCGTTCGGCGAAAAAGTAGTAGGCGAAGGCTTGATGGAAGAACTCGTTTCCATTTTCCTTACGACAGAATTTGAAGGCGGCGAACGCCACGAAAGACGTGTTGCTAAAATTAAGGCTATCGAAGAAAAATACAGTAAATAACGCGTTCAACGCGTACACGGTAGTACCAAAATGAGTAAAATTATTGCGCTTGGCGGTGGCGAACTCCGCGAGAGAACTACGTTGAAAATAGACGAATACATTGCAGGTCTTGCCAAAGAACGTGCAAAGGATCGGCGCGCAAACGCGTTGTTTATTCCTACCGCCAGCCACGATTTTATGCCTTATTATAATACGTTCCACAAAGTATACACAGGCGTTTTCGATATCAAAACGGACGTTGCGTTGACGGTGTTTAAAGAAGTGGACATCGAAAAAATGAAAGCCAAGTTTGAAAAGGCAGATATGATTTACGTAGGCGGCGGCGATACCGTGTTTATGATAGAATGTTGGAAACAATCGGGCTTGTTGCCACTTATTATGGACGCGTATCAACGCGGAGTAATTATCGCAGGGCTTTCGGCTGGCGCGATATGTTGGTTTACGGATATGTATACCGATTCGACTGCGGCACTCGGCGAAGGGGATAAATATGCTATGTTCAAAGGTTTGGGGCTTATAGAAGGAAAAATTTCTCCCCACTATAATACGAGAATGCTTGACTTTGATAAAATAGTGTGTTATAATTTCGATTGTGCTTACGGGGTAGAAGATAACGCGGCGCTCGTGATAGAAAACGGCGAAATCGTCGGTAGCGTGTCTAGCGGCGGAAAGGCGTGGAAATTGACCACCGTAAACGGAGAATTACAAAAAGAAGAAGTTGCAAATATATAAAACGCAACTTTTTTATTAGCGGACGTGGCGAAATTGGCAGACGCGCAGGTTTCAGGTGCCTGTGGGTAACTCCGTATGGGTTCACGTCCCTTCGTCCGCACCACAAACGAGCACACCGATAGGGTGTTCTCATTTTTGGTATGAAACGCACGAAAACGAAGGGGTTTGAGGGTGGGAGCCGTTTTG
>JAFTHR010000116.1 GCA_017457345.1 Clostridia bacterium
CTCTTAAAGAAGACGAAGAATCCTTTGAAGAAAAAATTGCCGCTTCCGCAACGGTGGATTTAACGCCGAAGAAGGTATTTGAAGTAATCAACGCGGAAAAGCCGGAAGGCACGATTATCGCAACGGACGTTGGTCAACACCAAATGTGGACGGCGCAATACGTGAAGTTCGATAGAGCGCGTAGATTCGTTTCGAGCGGTGGTCTTGGCACAATGGGCTTTGGTATGGGCGCGGCAATGGGCGCGTACGTAGCCACGAAAGATCCTACCGTGCTTATCACGGGTGACGGCAGTTTCGGGATGAACTTGAACGAACTTGCAACGGCGGTTGCAAACAACTTGCCTATCGTAATCGTACTTATGAACAACGGTGTGCTTGGTATGGTACGTCAATGGCAAACGTTGTTCTTTGGTCAACGTTATTCGCAAACGGTGCTCACCGATAGAAAAACGGACTTTGTAAAACTTGCGGAAGCGTGCGGTGCGGTAGGGTATCGCGCAAGCACTAAGGCGGAGTTTGAAGATGCGTTCAAAAAAGCAATCAAACTTGGTAGACCGGTTGTAATCGACGCGTTAATCGATAAGGACGAATACGTGTTGCCTATGTTGCCTCCGGGCGGTTCGATTGACGATATTATCGTGAACGTGAAAAAGTAAAAGGAGGGAGTGCAAAATGAGTAAGTTTGTTATCGCTGTTTACGTAGACAATAAGTACGGCGTGTTGACGAGAGTAACGAGTATGTTTACCCGCCGTGGTTTCAATATCGACGCGTTGACGGTTGGAGAAACGGAATCTCCCGAGTATTCGCGTATCACCATTTGTATGAGCGGAGACGGGTATGCGCGCGAGCAAATGATCAACCAACTTCGCAAGTTATACAACGTGAAGAAAGTGGAAGTATTGCAAGAAGAAGCAATCAAGCGTGAATTGATGCTCATCAAAGTGAAAAACACGGGCGAGCATAGAAGTGAAATTATGACGGCAGTAGACGTGTTCCGCGCAAAGGTAATCGATTACACCACGAACGAAATGTGCATTGAAGTGACGGGTGAACCGAGCAAAATTGATGCGTTCGTGGCGTTGATGATTCCTTTCGGGATTTTGGAGATGTGCCGCACGGGTATCGTAGCGCTCGAACGTGGAGCAACTACGTTGTTTGAAAAGTAATAAAAAAGTAATTAAAAATAAAAAAAATATAGACAAATAAAGGGAGAAACTATTATGGCTAAAATTTACTATCAACAAGATTGCAACCTTGAAAAACTTGCGGGTAAAACCGTTGCGATTATCGGTTACGGTTCGCAAGGTCACGCACACGCGCTCAACCTTAAAGAATCGGGCGTAAACGTAGTGGTAGGTCTTTACGAAGGCAGCAAGAGCTGGGCAAAAGCAGAAAAGCAAGGCTTGAAAGTTATGACGGCTGCAGACGCGGCAAAAGCAGCGGATCTTATTATGATCCTTATCAACGACGAAAAGCAAGCAAAACTTTACAAAGAAAGCATTGAGCCCAACCTTACCGAAGGCAAAACGCTTGCGTTTGCACACGGTTTCAACATCCACTTCGGCTGCATCAAACCCCCGAAGAACGTAAACGTTATCATGGTTGCGCCTAAGGGCCCCGGTCATACCGTTCGTAGCGAATACCAAGTTGGGAAAGGCGTACCTTGCCTTATCGCCGTTGAACAAGACGCCACGGGTGACGCGCTTGAAATCGGTTTGGCATACGCGCTCGGTATCGGCGGTGCAAGAGCCGGCGTTTTGGAAACGAACTTCCGTACCGAAACGGAAACGGACTTGTTCGGTGAACAAGCGGTGCTTTGCGGCGGTGTTTGCGCGTTGATGCAAGCAGGGTTCGAAACGCTTGTAGAAGCAGGCTACGATCCTAGAAACGCATACTTTGAATGTATCCACGAAATGAAACTTATCGTTGACCTTATCTATCAAAGCGGTTTCGAAGGGATGAGATATTCCATTTCCAACACCGCTGAATATGGCGACTACGTGACCGGACCGAAGATCATCACCGAAGAAACGAAGAAGGCAATGAGAAAGGTTTTGAAAGACATTCAAGATGGTACGTTCGCAAAAGAATTCTTGCTTGATATGTCTGACGCGGGTTCGCAAGTACACTTTAACGCAATGAGAAAGATTGCAGCGGAACATCCTTCCGAAGTAGTTGGTAAAGATATCCGTAAACTTTATAGTTGGGCAGACGAAGAAAAGTTTATCAACAACTAATCAAATAAAATCGCACGGGAGAAAACGGCTTGTTTCGGCAAACCGTTTTCAAGCCCGTTAGAAAGGAAATAAGCATTATGATGAAAGAAAAAATCGTTGACGGGTTTCAAAACGCCCCTCATCGTTCCTTGTATCACGCGCTTGGGTTGACGGACGAAGAACTTTCCAAACCGCTTATCGGGATTGTAAGTTCTTATAACGAAATCGTGCCCGGGCACATGAATCTTGATAAAATTACGCAAGCCGTAAAACTCGGCGTTGCAATGGCGGGCGGTACGCCGATTATGTTCCCTGCTATCACCGTTTGCGACGGGATTGCAATGGGGCACGTGGGGATGAAGTATTCCCTTGTCACGCGCGATCTTATTGCCGACTCCACCGAAGCAATGGTTATGGCGCACGGGTTCGACGGGCTCGTAATGATCCCCAACTGCGATAAGAACGTTCCGGGGCTTTTGATGGCGGCGGCACGTTTGAATATCCCCACCGTATTCGTGAGCGGCGGTCCTATGCTCGCAGGGAGAGTAGGCGGTAAAAAGCGTTCGCTTTCTAGTATGTTCGAAGCGGTAGGTGCTTATAGTGCAGGCAAAATCGGGGAAGAACAACTTTGTGAATTTGAGAAAAAGGCTTGCCCTACCTGTGGTTCGTGTTCGGGTATGTATACCGCGAACTCTATGAACTGCTTAACCGAAGTGCTCGGTATGGGTTTAAAAGGCAACGGTACCATTCCCGCGGTATATTCGGCGCGTATTGAACTTGCCAAACACGCAGGTATGCAAGTAATGGAACTTGTTCGCAAGAACATCCGTCCTAGAGATATTATGACCAAGGCTGCAATCCGCAACGCAATCACGGCGGATATGGCGCTCGGCTGTTCGACGAACAGTATGCTCCATTTGCCCGCAATTGCCAACGAATGCGGCGTGGAATTCAATTTAGACGAAGTAAACGAAATCAGCGAAAAAACGCCGAACCTTTGTCACCTTGCGCCCGCCGGCCCCACGTATATGGAAGACTTGAACGAAGCAGGCGGCGTATACGCGGTACTCAAAGAAATTGATAAACTCGGCTTGCTCGATACGAGCGTGATGACGGTGACGGGCAAAACGCTTGGCGAAAATATCGCTACCGCGGTGAACTCTGACGAAGAAGTTATCCGCACGATCGATACAGCGTTTAGCAAAACGGGCGGTATCGCGGTGCTCAAAGGCAACCTTGCTCCAGACGGGTGCGTGGTGAAGCGCAGCGCCGTGGCAAAGGAAATGCTCGTACACGAAGGCCCTGCCAAAGTTTACGAAAGTGAAGAAGAAGCGATTGCCGCTATCTACGCAGGGAAAATTGTGAAAGGGGACGTGGTGGTTATCCGCTACGAAGGCCCTGCAGGCGGCCCTGGTATGCGCGAAATGCTTTCCCCCACTTCTGCAATTGCAGGGATGGGCTTGGATAAGGACGTTGCGCTTATTACGGATGGTCGTTTCTCGGGCGCTACGCGCGGTGCATCTATCGGTCACGTTTCTCCCGAAGCGGTTTCGGGCGGCTTGATTGCATACGTAAAGAACGGCGATATCATTTCGATCGATATTCCTAACTACAAAATCGAACTCAAAGTTTCTAGCGAAGAGATTGAAAAGCGTAAAAAGGAAATGCCGATCAAGAAGAAAGAAAATATCAAGGGCTATTTAAAACGTTACGCAGCGCAAGTAAGTTCGGCGGACAAAGGCGCTATTATCAATAAATAATATGAAGGCGTTTGAAACGGAAATCCCCGAAGGGTACGTGGAAAAGTTGCATATCAACGCAACGGATAAAAAAACGGGTTTAATTTTTAACGGCATAGCGTTTTTGGTGCTCATTGCCGTGCTTGCGGTTGTTATTCCCACGTCGAACGGCAGTTTAAGCAATATGATAAGTGAAAACGTTATGTTTCTTGCGCTTGCTTGTGTGGTTATCGGCGGCGGCTTAACGGTGTATATGGTTTTGCACGAACTCGTGCACGGCTTGGCGTATAAACTGTTGACCAAACAAAAACTGACGTTCGGGATGACGTGGAGTTGTGCGTTTTGCGGGGTGCCGAACGTGTTCGTGTATCGCAAAACGGCGCTAATCGCGTTGACCGCGCCGCTTATCACGTTCACGGTGGTATTGCTGCCGGCGTTGATTTTTGCGGGTGTGTACGGTTCTTGGCTCTATATTCCGCTCGGCATTATTTTTGGAATGCACTTGGGCGGTTGTAGTGGAGATGCGTATTTAACGTGGTTGCTTTTAACCCGTTTCCGTAGTGGTGAAACGTTGGTGCGTGATACCGGACCGGAACAATTTATTTATCAAAAAGAAGAATAAGGCTATAAAAAGGCAGGAAAAAATTATGTCAATGACAATGACTCAAAAAATCCTTGCGGCGCACGCGGGGCTTGAAAAGGTGGAAGCAGGGCAACTTATCCTTGTCAATTTGGATAGAGTGCTCGGCAACGACATTACTTCTCCTGTGGCGATTCGTGAGTTTAACCGTATCGGCGCAACGAAGGTGTACGATAAAGAAAAGGTGACGATGGTCATGGATCACTTCGCACCGAACAAGGATATTAAAGCGGCAATTCAATGCAAAATGTGCCGAGACTTTTGTGGTGAACACGAAGTGGTGAACTTTTTCGACGTTGGTCGTATGGGGATCGAACACGCGTTGTTGCCTGAAAAGGGCTTGGTGGTTGCAGGGGACGTGGTAATCGGTGCCGATTCGCATACCTGTACTTACGGGGCGCTTGGTGCGTTCTCCACGGGCGTAGGCTCTACCGATATGGCGGTAGGTATGGCAACGGGCAAGGCTTGGTTTAAAGTGCCTTCGGCTATCAAGTTCGTGCTCAAAGGAAAATTAAATCCTTTCGTTTCGGGTAAGGACGTTATTTTGCACATTATCGGTAAAATCGGTGTAGACGGCGCGCTTTATAAGTCTATGGAATTCGTAGGCGAAGGGGTAAAATCGCTTTCGGTGTTCGATAGATTAACCATTTCGAATATGGCGATTGAAGCAGGCGCAAAGAACGGCATTTTTGAAGTGGACGAACAAACGCTTGCGTATATCGAAGAGCGCTCGAACAGAAAACCCGTCGTTTACAAAGCGGATGAAGACGCGGTATACGACGAAACGTATGAAATAGATCTTTCCACGATCCGTTCCACGGTGGCGTTCCCGCACTTGCCTGAAAACACGAAAACGGCAGAAGAGTGGGGAGAAGTAAAAATAGACCAAGTTGTAATCGGTTCTTGCACGAACGGGTATTATAAGGATTTGGAAGAAGCGGCAAAAATCTTGAAAGGGAAAAAGATTGCAAAGCACGTGCGCGCGATCATTATTCCCGCCACGCAGGATATTTACTTAAAGGCAATGGAAAACGGCTTGCTTAAAATTTTCATTGAAGCGGGTTGCGTTGTATCCACGCCTACTTGCGGCCCTTGCCTTGGCGGACATATGGGTATTTTGGCGGCAGGCGAACGCGCCGTTGCCACTACGAATAGAAACTTCGTAGGGCGCATGGGCGACGTGAAGTCGGAAGTGTACCTTGCAAGCCCCGCAGTTGCGGCGGCGAGTGCAGTAGCAGGAAAAATTGCCGATCCGAACGAAGTGATGAAGGGGGAGTAAGATGAAATTTCAAGGAAAAGTAATTAAATACGGTAATAACGTGGATACCGACGTAATTATCCCCGCTCGTTATCTCAACACGAGCGATCACAAAGAACTTGCCGCTCATTGCATGGAAGACATTGATAAGGATTTTGTGAACAAAGTTGAAAACGGCGATATCATGGTAGCAGGGTTTAACTTTGGTTGTGGCTCTTCGCGCGAGCACGCGCCGATCGCCATTAAAGCGAGCGGCATTTCGCTCGTTGTTGCCAAGAGTTTTGCTCGAATTTTCTACCGCAACGCCATCAATATCGGGCTTGCAATCGTAGAGAGTGAAGAAGCCGTGGAAGGCATTTCGAACGGTGACGTGGTAGAAGCCGATTTAACCAACGGTTTGCTCGTGAACAAGACCAAGGGGCAATCCTTCCCCATTACGCCGTTCCCCGAATTTATCCAAAAGATTATTGAAAACGGCGGGCTTGTAGAATCGGTGAAAAAAGGCGTTATTGCTTAACGAAAGGAGAGAACAATGAACTATAAAATTGGGCTTTTAAGAGGGGACGGAATCGGTCCTGAAATCGTGGATAGCGCCGTGCGCGTGCTTGAAAAAATCGGTGAAAAATACGGTCACAGTTTCTCGTTTACGCCGTATCTTATCGGCGGCGCGGCAATCGATCAATGTGGCGAGCCGTTGCCGAAAGAAACGGTAGAAGGCTGCCTTGCATCCGATAGCGTGTTGCTTGGCGCTGTCGGCGGACCTAAATGGGACGGTTTATCGGGGGATAAACGCCCCGAAAAGGCGCTTCTTGGGATTCGTGCGGCAATGGGGCTTTTCACCAACTTGCGCCCTGCTAAATTATATCCTGCATTAAAAGCGGATTGTCCTTTGCGTGAAGATATCGTTGCGCAAGGGTTCGATATCGTTATCGTGCGGGAACTTACGGGCGGCATTTATTTCGGCGACCGCGGCTATCGCACGGGCAAGTACGGTGAAGAAGCGTTCGATACCGAAGCGTATAGCCGTATGGAAATTGAACGGATAGCGAAAGTGGCGTTTGAAACGGCGCGCAAGAGAAATAAAAAACTTACGAGCATTGATAAAGCAAACGTGCTCGAAACTTCTCGTCTTTGGAGAAAAATCGTGCACGAAATGGCGGCGGATTATCCCGACGTTTCTTGCAGCGATATGCTCGTGGACAACGCGGCAATGCAACTCGTTCGCAATCCCGCTCAATTCGACGTGATCGTCACTTCGAATATGTTTGGGGATATCTTATCGGACGAAGCCTCTCAAATTACGGGCTCTATCGGTATGCTTCCTAGCGCTTCGCTTGGGGACAACACGTGTGGGCTTTACGAGCCGATTCACGGTAGCGCGCCCGATATTGCAGGGCAAAACAAGGCGAACCCGATTGCAACCATTTTGTCGGCGGCTATGATGCTTTTGTACTCGTTCAACTTAGCAAAAGAATCGCAGGCGATTGTAGACGCGGTGGATAGAGTTTTGAACGATGGGTATAGAACGGCGGATTTGGCGCACGGTAAACCTAGCCTTTCAACGGTAGAAATGACCGATAAAATTATTGAATATCTGGATTGATATATGGCAAAAGATCTTGGAAAAATCTATGACGCGTTTTGTACGACCGCCGTTTTTTGCGAGACGGTAGAAAAACCGTTGTTCCGCTATTTTGAGCGGTATATGGAAAGCGAAACGCGCGCGGAAAAAATGCGTGCGTACGGAAAATTCGTTGCCGAAATTTACGCGCTCGGCGGCTCGTTGACGGACGCCGTTTGTAGGCTGTTATCGGAAGACGAAAACGTGTTCGTGAAAACGGCGGCAAGAGAAGAGCCGGTAAAGGCTTGCATAGCGCAAGCAACGAAAGCGGAACTTACGGCTTTTTCGGCGTTCGCTTCGCTCACCTTAGCGGACTTTGAAGCGGATTTAAAGGAAAGCGGCTTGCCTGCATTTGAAAGCAAACCGATCGATTTAGTGGCGTATTATAGCGAGCGTTTAAAAAATATCGAACGCCATGGCTACGGAATTTTTGCCACCAACGGAATGTTCCGTTTTTCAGACGATAAGCAAATCGTGCCTATTCGTGCGGCGGATAAGATACCCATGTCTCACTTCGTCGGCTATGAAAGAGAGCGCCAGGCGGTGGTGGATAACACCCTTTCGTTCTTGCAAGGAAAGCCTGCGGCGAACGTGCTTTTATACGGAGACGCGGGGGCAGGTAAGTCTTCTACGGTAAAAGCGATTGCAAATAAGTATTTTGATCAAGGCTTACGGCTCATAGAAATTCGAAAGAACCAACTTTGCCATTTGCCGCTCGTTATGGAAAAGATTGCGCAAAACCCTTTGAAGTTTATTTTGTTTATCGACGATCTTTCTTTCCAACAAAGCGACGACGATTTCAGTATGCTCAAAGCGGCGCTCGAAGGTTCGGCTTCCGCGCGTGCGGAAAACTGCTTACTGTATGCAACGAGCAATCGCCGCCATATCGTGAGAGAAACGTTTGCGGATAGGGAAGGTGGAGACGTGCATAGAAACGACACGCTCCAAGAAACTCTCTCGCTTTCCGAGCGGTTTGGCTTAACCGTTTACTTTTCAAAACCGGATAAAAAATTATATCTTGAAATTGTGGAAGGGCTTGCAAAACGCAAAGGGATTGCGTTCGACGCCGACGTGGCGACGAGAGCGGAAGCGTTCGCTTTAAAACGCGGCAACCGCAGCGCGCGGTGCGCCGAACAATTTGTGGATAGTTTGTTATAAACCCTTAAAAGGAGAAAATATGCTTACTCTAGATAACGTGTATCGCGCAAGTTATGCGCTGAAAGAAGTAGTTCGTAAAACGGACGTCATCTACGCGCCAAAACTCAAAAAAGGCGCGAACTTATACTTAAAAACCGAGAACTTGCAAATTACGGGTTCTTTCAAGGTGCGTGGCGCGTATTATAAAATGACTCGCCTTTCGGAAGAAGAAAAAGCCCGCGGGGTGGTGGCTTGTTCGGCAGGCAACCACGCACAAGGCGTTGCGCTTGCGGCGGCAAAAAGCGGCATTAAGTCGGTAATTTGCTTGCCGGACGGCGCACCCATTTCCAAGGTAGAAGCAACGAAAAGTTACGGTGCGGAAGTGTGCCTTGTAGAAGGCGTGTACGACGACGCGTATAAAAAGGCGTTAGAACTCCGCGATACGCAAGGCTACACCTTTATTCACCCGTTTAACGACGAAGACGTTATCGCCGGGCAAGGAACGATCGCTTTGGAACTTTCCGAGCAAATCCCGGATTTAGACGCGATTATCGTGCCTATCGGTGGCGGCGGCTTGATTGCGGGTATGGCGTATACGATTAAGACGATCAATCCCAAGGTAAAGGTATACGGCGTGCAAGCGGCGGGTGCGCCTTCTATGTATCAATCGGTAAAGGACGGGCAAATTGAAGAACTTGCATCCGTCTCCACGATTGCAGACGGGATTGCGGTAAAACAACCCGGAGATTTAACCTACGAACTTTGCAAAAAATACGTAGACGAAATCGTCACCGTTTCCGACGACGAGATCTCGGCGGCAATTTTGGCGCTTATGGAACAACACAAACTCGTTACGGAAGGCGCGGGTGCGGTATCCGTAGCGGCGGCAATGTTCGGCAAAGTGCCCGTGGAAGGCAAGAAAACGGTTTGCCTGCTTTCGGGCGGTAATATCGACGTGACCATTTTATCCCGTGTGATTAAGCGTGGGCTTTTGATGTCGGGTAGAAGTTGCCAACTTATGATCGAACTCGTCGATAAACCCGGGCAACTGAAAAACGTATCCCGCATTATTGCCGATCTTGGCGGCAACGTCACTTCGGTACACCACGAACGTGCAAACGAAGGGTCAGACGTAAACGGTTGCTACCTTCGTATTATCCTTGAAACGCGGAACTTTGAACACATTGCGCAAATCAAGAAAGCGCTTACGGATTTTGGTTTCAAACTGTTATAAAAAGGAGAAAGAACAATGGCAGAAAAACTCGTAAAAATCTCCACGGAGAAAGCCCCTGCGGCAATCGGTCCGTACTCCCAAGCAATCGTATGCGGCGGAATGCTCTATACGTCTGGTCAAATCGGCATCAACCCCGCAACGGGCGCGATTGAAGGCAAAACTACGGCGGAGCAATC
This sequence comes from Clostridia bacterium, assembly GCA_017457345.1. Taxonomy (GTDB): domain Bacteria; phylum Bacillota; class Clostridia; order Christensenellales; family Borkfalkiaceae; genus Scatosoma. The sequence goes on from JAFTHR010000116.1 coordinate 10,023, forward strand.
CGAACAAGTGATGCAAAACTTGAAAGCGGTGCTTGAAGCGGCGGGAACGTCGTTTGCGAACGTAGTAAAAACCACCTGTTTTTTGGCGGATATAGCCGATTTTGCAGCGTTTAACGAGGTGTACGGTAAATACTTTACCGAAAAACCCGCAAGAAGTTGCGTGGCGGCAAAGGACTTGCCCAAAGGCGCGCTCGTGGAAGTGGAAGTTATCGCTCAACTTTAAAAAAGGTTTCCCCGTTTATCAAAAACGGGGGACTTTTTGTGTAAAGTACTTATAAAAAAAGTAAAAAACTCCGTAAAATCGGTTGACAAACCTTTACAAAAGGTATATACTTTAACTAAGTAAAGCGATAAACCGATAAAGGGGAAAAGTATGAAGCAATTACAAACGGAAGAAGTGAAGGCGTTATTCGAGGCGATTTTATCCCTTGAAACGGTGGAGGAGTGCTACTCTTTCTTTGAGGACGCCTGCACGGTAAAAGAGATTTTAGACGTGGCGCAACGCTTAAAAGCGGCAAAGATGCTCAAAGAAGGAGAAAGCTATGCCACGGTTTGTAAAGAAACGGGGATGAGTTCGGCAACGGTTAGCCGTGTGAACCGTTGCTTAGAATATGGCAACGGCGGGTACGCGTTAGTGATTGATCGCGCGTGTAAGGAGTGAAAAAGTGGACGAACGTTTATTAAAAAATGAAGAAAAAGCGGTGTTCGCGTTGCGTGCACTCTACCAAAATTACGGATACTTGCCCTTTAAAATGAGCAAGTTTGAAGAATACGATTTATACGCATACAACAAAGAGTTTTTGGTAAGCGACCGTGTAATCACTTTTACCGATACAGACGGGAAGTTGATGGCGCTCAAACCAGACGTCACTTTGTCCATTGTAAAAAACACGCAAAGCGCAAAGGAAAAGCGCAAGGTTTTTTATAGCGAGAACGTGTATCGCGTGTCCGAGCGGACGAACCAGTTTAAGGAAATTATGCAAACGGGTTTGGAATGTATCGGTGAGATCGGATTATACGACGTGTTCGAAGCAGTCTTGCTTGCGGCTAAGAGTTTAGACGTTATCAGTGAAGAGTTCGTTCTCAGCGTTGCCGATACCGTGCTCTTTGAAGCGGTACTTGAAGAAATCACGGCGGACAAAAAGGTAAAAAGCGCGCTTGCCGTGCTTTTAGCGGATAGAAACCGTGACGATTTAGCAAGGGTGTGTTTCGAAAACGGGTTTACGAAAGAACAAACGGAAAAAGTAATGGTGCTTGCTAGCGCATACGGCGATGCGGAAAAAGTGTTAGCCGCGTTGAAAAGCGTTTGCGCGTCGGTTCAAGCCAAGGAAAAAATAGAAGAACTCAAAACGTTATTCGCGTTGCTCGGCGAAAGCGGATTAGCAGGCAAGATTCGGTTAGATTTTTCGCTTGCAAGCAATTCGGCGTACTATAGCGGAACGGTGTTTAAAGGGTACGTAAAAGGGATTCCGGAAGCCGTTCTTTCGGGCGGTAGATACGATAGCCTGCTCAATCGAATGGGGAAAGCAGGCGGCGCGGTCGGCTTTGCCATTTACTTGGATTTGCTTGAACAATTAGAGCAAACGGCTAAGGCGTACGATATAGACTGCGTGGTATTATATAGCGATTCCACGCCTGCGCATAGTATTGTAAAGGCGGTGCAAGGATGCGTGGAAAAAGGGGAGCGTGTGCAAGCGCAAAAAGAGTTGCCTGCGCTTCGCTATAAAACGGTGATCGATTTGAGAGGGGAAAAGGCATGATAAATATAGCGTTGCCGAAAGGACGGCTTGGCGAAAAGGTGTACGACTTGTTTGAAAAAGCAGGTTATGATTGCCCGTCCATCAAAGAAAATAGCCGTAAATTGATTTTTGAAAATGCCGAAAAAGGCGTCCGCTTTTTTTGGGTAAAACCTTCGGACGTAGCCATCTACGTAGCACGCGGCGCTGCCGATTTGGGGGTAGCAGGGAAGGATATCTTGCTTGAATACCGCCCAGACGTGTACGAGTTGCTCGATTTACAAATGGGCAAATGCTCTATGGCGGTAGCAGCGAAAAAGGACTTTTACGACGATACCGAAAGAACGCTCAAAGTAGCCACGAAGTTCGTGCGTATCGCAAAGGAATACTATGCGAAAAAGGGAAGAGAAATCGACGTGATAGAGTTGCACGGTTCCATTGAACTTGCGCCGATTTTGAACCTTTCAGACGTGATCGTGGATAGCGTGGAAACGGGCGCAACGCTCCGTGAAAACGATTTGGTGGTAGTGGAAAAGTTCTTGCCTATTTCGGCGCGTATGATAGCAAACAAAGCAAGTTTTTGTTTTAACACGGAAAAAGTAGAAGAAATCGTGAAAAAGATCGGAGAGATTTTGAAAAATGGTGAAAGTTTATAAGATGAACGAAGTGCCGAAAGAAGAGATTTTTGCCCGTGATAACGTGACGGGCAACGTATCGGCAATCGTGACAGACATCATTGAAAACGTAAAAGCAAAAGGGGACGCCGCGCTCTACGAATACGCGGAAAAGTTCGACGGCGTGCGTTTGAACGCCCTTCGCGTGAGCGCAGAAGAAATAGAAGAAGCGTTCTCGCTCGTGGAAAAGCCGTTTATTGAAATCATTGAAAAGGCGGCGAAAAATATCCGCGCGTTCCACGAAAAACAGGTACGAGAAGGATTTTGCATCAAGAAAGAAAACGGCGTGGTGACGGGGCAAAAAATCACCCCGATCGAAAAGGTGGGCTTGTACGTGCCCGGTGGTACGGCGGCGTATCCTTCCACGGTCCTTATGGATTCTATTCCTGCTAAAATTGCAGGTTGCAAACGAGTGGTAATGGTCACCCCCCCGAAAAAGGACGGTAAGGTAAACCCCGTTATTTTAGCGGCGGCAAAAATTGCAGGGATAGACGAGATTTATAAAGTGGGCGGCGCACAAGCCGTTGCCGCGCTCGCGTACGGCACGGAAAGCATTGCGAGCGTAGATAAAATCGTAGGGCCCGGGAACGCCTTTGTTGCCGAAGCGAAAAAGCAAGTGTTCGGTAAGGTGGCGATTGATATGATTGCAGGGCCGAGCGAGATATTAATCGTTGCGGACGGAACGTGCAACGCGGCGTACGTGGCGGCGGACTTGCTTTCGCAAGCCGAACACGATAAGAACGCAAGTGCCGTGCTCGTAACGGATAGCGAAGCGCTTGCGGCGGGCGTTGTGGAAGAATTAGAAAAGCAAATCCCGTTGTTGCCGCGCGCGGAAATTGCAAGAACTTCGATCGATAAAAACGGTAAAATTATCGTGGTGAACGATTTAAACGAAGCGATTGCGGTGTCGAATGAAATTGCGCCCGAACACTTAGAGATTTGCGTGGATAACCCGTTCGAGTATTTAGAAAAGGTAGAAAACGCCGGCTCGGTATTCTTGGGCAAAAACTGCCCCGAAGCGCTCGGCGATTACTATGCCGGCCCGAACCACACCTTGCCTACGGGTGGTACGGCGCGTTTTTCCAACCCGCTTGGGGTAGACGATTTCGTGAAGAAAACGCAGTACACTTATTACACGAAGGAAGCGCTTTCACAAGTAGGCGCGGAAGTGGCGTATTTTGCGAATAAGGAGGGCTTGGACGCGCACGCAAGAAGCGTGACGATCCGTACGGAAGATGAGTAAGTTTTTTTCAAAAAAACACGGCGGGCTAGTGGCGTACACACCCGGCGAACAACCCAAAGATCGCGGCTACGTGAAACTGAACACGAACGAATCACCGTTTCCCCCTTCGCCATTTGTTTCGGCGGCGGTGCAAGCGGGCGCAAACGGATTGAACTTATACTGCGATCCTGAAAACACGCGGGTGAATACGGCGATTGCAAATTACTACGGCGTGCAAAAAAATCAGGTGATTACGGGCAACGGATCAGACGAGATTTTGAACTATGCCGTGTGCGCGTTTTGCGACGATACTTCACCGCTCGTGTTCGCCGATATCACCTACGGGTTCTATCCCGTATTTGCTAAAATCAACGCCGTTCCAACCAAGATAATCCCGTTAAAAGAAGACTTTTCTATCGACGTGGAAGCGTTTTGCGCGGAGCAGGGAACGGTTGTGATTGCGAACCCGAACGCCCCTACGGGGATTTGTTTGTCCCTTGAAACGATAGAAAAAATCGTGGCGGCGCACAAAAACAGCGTGGTGATTATCGACGAAGCATACGTGGATTTCGGTGGCGAAAGCGCGGTAAAACTCGTGGAAAAATACGAGAACCTTTTAGTGGTGCAAACCTTTTCAAAGTCCCGCTCGTTAGCCGGCGGAAGATTAGGGTTTGGGATTGCAAACGAAAAAATTATTGCCGATTTAAACACGGTAAAATACTCGTTAAACCCCTACAACGTGAACACGCTCACGCAACTTGCGGGAGAAGCGTCTATGCAGGATAAAGGGTATTTTGAAAAGAACGTTGCCACGGTGATAGCAAACCGCGAATATACGGTTGCAAAACTTGAAGAAATGGGTTTTGAAGTATTGCCTTCGAAAGCGAACTTTGTGTTTGCAAGAAAGAGCGGGCTAGACGGGGGCGAGTGGTACGTTCGCTTAAAAGAAAAAGGGGTGCTCGTTCGCCATTTCACGAGCGAGCGGATTAAGGACTTTAACCGCGTGACGATCGGTACGAAAGAACAAATGGACGCTTTTTTGAAAGCGACGAAAGAAATCCTACAAGGAGAATAAAAAATGAGAGAAAGTAGCATTGCAAGAAAAACGGCGGAAACGGATATCACCTTAACGCTTAATTTAGACGGATCGGGCAATTCAAAGATTGAAACGGGTTGCGGCTTTTTAGACCACATGCTCACCCTTTTTTCCAAGCACGCGCACTACGATTTGAGCGTATGCTGCAAAGGGGACGTGGAAGTGGATTATCACCACACGGTAGAAGACGTTGCCATTTGCCTTGGTACGGCGTTTGCAAAGGCTTTGGGGGATAAAAAAGGCGTAAATCGCTACGGCGATAAAATTTTGCCGATGGACGAAGCGCTTATTTTATCGGCGGTAGATTTATCGGGAAGAGATTATTTGGGCTATGCGCTTGATATTCCTTCCTTTAAGGTGGGCGACTTTGATACCGAACTTTGCGAAGAATTCTTTAAAGCGTTCGTTCGCGAAGCGAAGATCACGTTGCATATTCGTCAACTTGCGGGAACGAACTCCCACCACATTATTGAAGGCGCGTTCAAGTGCGTGGCGCGTGCGCTTGCGCAAGCCACGCAAATCAACGAAAAATTCGCGGCGGAAATTCCGTCTACTAAGGGTACGCTCGTATGATAGCAATCGTCGATTACGGCGTGGGCAATTTATTTTCGCTGAAATCGTCGTTTGAAGCGGTGGGCGCGGAAGTAGTGGTCACGGGAGAAAAATCGGTTATAGAATCGGCGGATAAAATCGTTTTGCCCGGCGTCGGCGCGTTTGCAGACGCCGCTCGTAAGTTGCGTGAAAGCGGGCTTGCGGAAACGGTAAAGGCGGAAGCGGCGAAAGGGAAACCGTTGCTTGGGATTTGCTTAGGGATGCAATTATTGTTTGAAGAGAGCCACGAATACGGCGTGCATCAAGGCTTAGGGCTTATCCAAGGCAAAGTCGTTTCTATGCAGGGCGTAATTCCACAAAACTTGCAAATTCCGCAAATCGGTTGGAACGCTTTAAAATTCCACCAAGACCACCCTGTTTTAAAGTATATTAAAGAAGGGGATTGCGTGTATTTCGTGCATTCGTACTATGCAACCGAGTGCAATAAGGATTTGCTTTTGAGCGTGGAATACGGCGCGGAAATCACGGCGGCGGTTGTGCGCGGCAACGTGTTAGGGATGCAATTCCACCCCGAAAAGAGCGGCACGGTAGGGTTAAACTTGTTGCGTGCGTTCGTGGAATGGGAGGCTTAAAATGAAAATTTTTCCTGCCATTGATTTATATCAAGGCAAAGCAGTCCGCTTGTATAAAGGGGACTACGCTCAAATGACAATCTATTCCGAAGATCCCGTATCCGTTGCAAAAGAGTTCGAAAAAAAAGGCGCGGAGTACGTGCATCTTGTGGATTTAGAAGGCGCAAAATTCAACTCCACGCCCAACCGTAGCGTGGTGGAAAGGATCGCAAAAGAAACGAACTTGTTCGTGGAAATCGGCGGCGGTATTCGTGACGACGAGTGCGCGGCACGCTATTTCTCCTGCGGCGTAGACCGCGTGATTTTAGGCACGGCGGCGGTGACGGACGAAGCGTTTTTGCGCCGCGCCGTAAAGCAATACGGCGAAAAAATTGCCGTGGGCGCGGATATTAAGGACGGGTTTGTGGCAATCAAAGGCTGGCTGGAAAAATCGGCTTACGACGCCGATTCCTTCTTTGAAAAAATGCAACAAATCGGCGTGGATACCGTTATTTGTACCGACGTTTCAAAAGACGGCGCAATGAAGGGTGCAAACCACGCGTTATACGAAAGTCTTTCCAAAAAATATAGTGTGAAAATCGTAGCGTCCGGCGGGGTGTCTTCGATAGAAGATATCGTGCGGCTCAATGCGCTCGGCGTAGACGGTGCAATTATCGGCAAGGCGTATTACACGGGTGATTTGGATTTGAGTGAGGCAATAGAAAAAGCAAGATGATTACCAAGAGAATAATTCCCTGCCTAGACGTAAAAGACGGGCAGGTAGTGAAAGGCGTGAATTTCGAAGGGGTGAAAACGGTTGCCGATCCCGAGCGTTTGGCAAAGTTCTATTCCGATTGTGGAGCAGACGAGTTGGTGTTTTACGACATCACCGCAAGTTTCGAAAAACGCGCTCTGTTTACCGAGATTTTGAAAAAAGTGGCAAGCCGCATTTTTATTCCGTTAACGGTGGGCGGCGGCATCAATTCGCTAGAAGATTTCGATCGCGTTCTCAAATGCGGCGCGGATAAAGTGAGCGTGAATTCGGGTGCGATTCGCAATCCCGCGCTCGTTGGCGAAGCGGCGAAAAAATACGGCGATCAATGCGTGGTGTTATCGGTAGACGTAAAACGGGTAAACGGTGAATTCCGCGTGTTCTCGCACGGGGGGCGGATTGATACGGGTATGGAAGCGCTTTCTTGGATTCGGCGTTGCGTGGAAAACGGCGCGGGGGAAGTGGTAGTAAACTCCATTGATACCGACGGCGTAAAAAAAGGCTTCGATTTAGAAATGCTCAAAGCCGTTTGCGAAATTGTGAAAGTGCCCGTAATTGCTTCGGGCGGGGCTGGTTGTCAAGAAGATTTTATAAAACTCTTCCAAGAAATCCCCGATATTAGCGCGGGGCTTGCGGCGTCCGTATTCCATTTTGGAGAAATTGAGATTGCCGATTTAAAAGAAAATTTGCGCCAAAACGGCGTGATTGTGAGGTTGTGATATGTTGAAAATAGAAGAACTTAAATTCGACGAAAAAGGTTTAATTCCCGCCGTTGTAGTGGATTCTATCAGCGGGGAAGTATTAATGGTGGCATATATGAACGCCGAGAGTTTAAAAGTCACTATGGAGAAGGGGCGTACTTGTTTTTATTCCCGTTCTAGAAAAGAGTTATGGCTCAAAGGAGAAACGAGTGGGAACTACCAAAACGTTGTGTCCATTACCGCCGATTGCGATAACGACGCGTTAGTGGTGGTAGTAGAAAAAGAAGGCCCTGCCTGACACACGGGAAAAGAGAGTTGCTTTTTCAACCCCGTATACCAAAGCGAAGAGAGAAACCGCTTTACGCTCAAAGGGTTATACGAACTCTTAGAAGATAGAAAGGCAACGAAGCCCGAAGGATCGTACACCACGTACCTGTTCGAAAAAGGGATTGATAAAATCCTGAAAAAGATTGGGGAAGAGAGCACGGAAGTGATTATCGGTGGGAAAGCGGGGGATAAAAAGGAAACGATTTACGAACTTGCCGACCTTGCATACCACGCAATGGTATTGATGGTGGAAATGGGCATTACGGTGGAAGACGTGCACAAAGAACTTGCTTCTCGCCATATTATCGATCACAAGGTAAAACAAGAAAAAATGACGAAATAAGCGCGAAAAACGCAACGAAAAAACCGCTCCTGTATGGGAGCGGTTTTTTATCGTTTAAAAAATTATTCTTCGCTTTGCGCGTTTTCCGTGGCAGGTTCTTCCGCAATCGTTTCTTCCTTTTGGAAAGTGGGGTGTTTTGCCGCGATAATGAACATAACTAAGCCGGCAATCGTTAAAAGCGGAATGGGAATAAGTTCCAAGTTCATTACCGCCGAAACGGTAGTGGGCACGTTCGAGAAAATAAGGGTGAACGTGGAAACGAGTGCAGGGCCGAGCGTTGCAGCGCCTTTTGCGAAAATATCGTAAATGCCAAAGTATTCGCCCGATTTTTCGCTAGGGATAATTCTCGTGAAGTAGGAACGGGACATGGCTTGAATACCGCCTTGGAACATACCTACCACAACGGCAAGAAGCCAGAATTGCCATTCGAACTTTAAGAAGAGTGCAAACAACGAAACGGCAACGTACCCGGAGATGCAAACAAGGATAAGCCACTTATCTTCGAATTTCTTGGAAAGTTTACCCATCAAGATTGCCGAAGGGAAAGCAACGATTTGCGTTAACAGAAGGGCAAGGAGCAATTGCGTGGTTTCAAAGTGAAGCATATCTTCGCCGTATACGGTTGCCATCTTAATAATGGTGGACGTACCGTTGATATACAAGAAGAACGCAAGCAAGAAAAGGAACGCCTTTTTGTTTTGCTTAATTTCTTTAAAGATTTGACCAAGACGAGAAAACGTTTCTTTTACGGGGTGAGCGGGTTTGGGCAAATAGTGCTTTTGCTCGTAGCTTTTAAAGATAGGAAGGGTAAAGCAGAGCCACCAAGCCGCCGTAATAATAAACGCCGCGATCATACGCCATTTCATAGCGATCACTTCGTTGGGAACAACGAGCACGAGCAAAAGGCAAACAAGGAAAGGGATGCAACTACCGATATACCCCCAAGCATAACCGTTTGCGGAAACGTTATGCACTCTGTCGTCCGTCGTCACGTCCGTGAGCATAGAATCGTAGAATACGCACGAAGAAGATAAGCCCACTTCCGTTAAGATATAGAATATCAAGAAGATGATAGGCGTTAAAATGGGAAGGGACAAAATTGCGCAGCCGCAAATGCCGAGCAGAGCAAACCCAAAGAAGAATTTGCGCTTTCCGCTAAAATCTGCAAGCGTGCCGAAGATCGGGCAAATGAACAAAGCGATTAACGCAACGATCGAAGATGCGTACCCCCAAAGGGTGGTTGCCACGCCGTCTTGCCCTTGAACGAGCGAAGAAAAGTAAATGGGCAAAATGGTGGAAGCGAAAAGCACCCAAGCGGAGTTGCCTACGTCGTAAAGTACCCATTTCTTTTCGAGTGAGGTAAGTTTGTTGGATTGACTCATAATTTATCCCCCGTAAAGTCTTTATTGAAGATTTTATTCATCTCGCCGTTTTCAGCGATTTGGTTAAGGTTTTCAAAATACTCTTGTACGAGTGCGGCAGTTGGTTCAACTGCGTTTTTCATATTTTGTGCAAGCACCACGTTGCATTCGCTGCAACGAGGATCGTCCTTTTTATGCAAGAACATATCGCCGAACTTGCGGTCCATTTTTGCAATTTTAAGAACTAAGTGCGCCAAGCCGTGGAACAGATAACTGCGGCTCACGAACATACCGTTAATGGTGCGAATCGTTTTGATAGCGCTTTTTAAAACGTCTTCCGATTCGTTTAATAAAAGGGCGGCGGCAGAAGCCGTTCCGTTTTCGCTGTTTAAGTGTTTCGCGGGGTTGTATCCTGCAATTTTCAATCCGTTTTCACGGAGCAGGTATTTATCGAACTCCGATTCAATTTTTCCGTGGGATACGCCCGTGTCTTCTAATTTATAAATATCGCCATGGCAAGCGTCGTCTAAACCGAAATGGCAAATAAAACCTGCGGCGTATGCACCTGCCGCCGTTTCAAGCGGATCTTCGTTTTGCGCTACGAGCGTTTTTGCCGTGGGCAAAAAGAAGTTTTTCGCGGGAGCAAAGTGCATATCCAACCCCTTTTTGCGGTTGGAGTTTTTGGAGAGCGGCTTATAGTAAAATAAGATATCCGGACCGTGTAAGCCGAGATAAAAAGCCGTTTTATGTTTTTCAATTTTTTCTTGCATTTGCGCGGGCAATTTCTCGAATACGAGTTCACCGAAACGCTTATGCGCGTAAGTAGAGGGCATAACCGTACCTCCTGTTCTTTTTTAATTATAACACATTTTCCGAAAAAAGCAATGAAATGAACGTTAAAAACTTAAAAAACCCCGTTCGCGTGCGTCAAAAACGCCGAAAAAGCATAAAAATCTTGCAGTTGCGAATACTTTTTTGGAGAATACGGGGGGCGAAAGATGGAAGAAAAACTCCTTTGCTTAATGAAAACGATAGAAAAACGCTGCGGCGAAGGGGAATATCACGTGTTCGCAGACGACGATTTTTTAGAGTGTTTTTGTTGCGACGGGGAAGAAAACACCCCGCAAAAAGAAGAACTATCTTCGCTCATTCATATCCTTGCCGAGCGCGGTTTTATAGGCGTCAAATACGCGCGCGAAGGGATGTATTGTTTATGCGCGCGCTCGGCGCTCAAAGAGTTTTTTGAAACAAAAAAGCGGGAAGAAGTTCGGGAGACGGAGCGGTTGCTTCGTGAAACCGATTTGCAAAAAAAGGAGTTCCTTGTGGCGTTTGCAGGGGGCGCGGCTGGCGCAGCGGCGGCAACGGTAGTATTGCGGCTGTTGGCGCTTTTGTTTTAAGGCGGGTAGGATATGCTGAGTAAAACGGAAAACGAAGTAATGTGCGTGGTATACAAACTTTGCGCGGGTGAAGGCAGGTGTTTAATTCCGCCAAAAGAAGTGCTTTCGCATTTTTCACGCAAACAAAAACCGCTCACGGAAGAAAAGTTGGAACGCGTTTTGCGTGCGCTGGAATTAGACGGGTATTTTGAACTACTCTCTTCCGACCGAAAGGGGGAAAAGATGTACGTAATCACTCTGCGTGCAAAAGGGTACGCTTTCCGCCGTTTATACGAGCAAGAAAAACGCCGCTTTTTTCTCAAACTCGGTTGGGCGGTTGCCTCGGCGGCGATTGCCTTTTTCGTGGGGATGTTGCTCAGCGCCCTTTTTTAAAAAAGGCGGAAGAAAGTTCTTGCAATCTATTTACTTTTTTGGGAAAATATGGTATAATTACAAACGAATGTTCGGTTAAAAGTTTGGAGGAATGGCGTGGAATTCAAGTTGCAAGCACCGTACTCACCCACGGGCGATCAACCGCAAGCAATTGAGAAATTGAGCGAGGGGGTTTTAGACGGAATCCGCACGCAGGTTTTGCTTGGCGTGACGGGTAGTGGTAAAACGTTCACCATGGCGAACGTTATTCAAAAAGTGAACCGTCCCACCCTTGTAATTGCGCACAATAAAACGCTTGCCGCTCAACTTTGCAACGAGTTCCGAGAGTTCTTCCCGGAAAACCGCGTGGAGTACTTCGTTTCGTACTACGATTATTATCAACCGGAAAGTTATATCCCGTCCACCGATACGTACATTGAAAAGGATATGAGTTTAAACGACGAGATCGATAAACTCCGCAACAGCGCTACCTGCTCTTTGATGGAGCGGAAGGACGTGATCGTGGTGGCATCCGTTTCCTGTATCTACGGGTTAGGTGCGCCGGAAGAGTATTTCCGTTTGTCTATTTCTTTGCGGCCCGGTATGGAGTGGGAGCGCAACGCTTTAATGCGCAAACTCATTGAACTTCAATACGCACGCAACGATATTGATTTTAAGCGTTCCACCTTTCGCGTCCGCGGGGATAGTTTGGAGATATTCCCCGCGTCTAATTCCGAAGTGGCGATTCGCGTGGAATTTTTCGGCGACGAGATAGAAAAGATTTACGAAGTGGAAGCACTCACGGGGAACAAACTCAACGAACTTTCCCACGTGGCGATTTTCCCTGCGAGTCAGTACGCGGTGGGCACGGAAAAACTTAGAAACGCCCTTTGTATGATTGAGCAGGATTTAAAGGGGGAAGTGCGCGCCTTTGAAGAGAGCGGCAAAATTTTGGAGTCCCAACGCCTAAAACAACGGGTGGAACACGATTTGGAGATGATGCGCGAGATCGGCTATTGTAGTGGGATTGAAAATTATAGCCGCTATTTCGACGGGCGTAAACCCGGCGAGCCTTCTTTCACCCTTCTAGACTATTTTCCTTCGGGCGAGTTCTTGGTATTTATCGACGAAAGCCATATGACTCTTCCACAAATCCGCGCCATGTATCACGGGGACTTATCGAGAAAGAAAAATTTGGTGGACTACGGGTTTCGTATGCAAGCGGCGTACGATAATCGTCCGCTCACGTTTGAAGAATTCGACGAGCGTATTCCACAACTCATTTGCGTATCGGCAACGCCCGCACCTTACGAGTTAGAACAGTCTGGGCAAACGGTAGAGCAACTGATTCGTCCAACGGGATTGATCGATCCGAAAGTGGAAGTTCGCCCCACCAAAGGGCAGATAGACGATTTGCTTTCCGATATACACAAGGTGGTAAATGAAGGGGGCAGGGTATTGATTACCACGCTCACGAAGAAGATGAGCGAAGAACTCACCGACTATTTAAAAGAACACTCCGTAAAGGTGAAATATATGCATAGCGATATCGACACGTTAGAGCGTGTGGAGATCGTAAACGGTTTGCGTAGTGGCGAATTCGACGTGCTTTGCGGAATTAACCTTTTGCGTGAAGGGTTGGACATGCCCGAAGTGAAACTCGTTTCGATATTAGACGCCGATAAGGAAGGCTTTTTGCGCAGCGATACGGCGCTTATCCAAACGATCGGCCGCGCGGCGCGAAATAGCGAAGGACGGGTAGTGATGTATGCCGACGTAATAACGGGCAGTATGCAACGTGCAATCGGGGAAACGGAACGTAGGCGAAAAATACAAAACGCTTATAACCTTGAACACGGAATCGTGCCGAAAACGATTGTGAAAGAGATCAAATCCACTTTGAACATCACCAAGAAAAAGGTGCAAGGGGAAGAGATTGAATTCAAGGATATTCCAGACGAGATTGAAAAACTTAAAGCCTTAATGAAAGTGGCGAGCGGGCAGTTAGACTTTGAGCGCGCCATTGAAATTAGAGAAAAGATTGCACAACATAAAGTGAAACTTCGAAAAGGACAAAGATAAATGCACGAAATCATTATCAAAGACGCCAGGGAGAATAATTTAAAACACGTAAATTTAAGAATACCGAGAAATAAACTCACGGTATTTACGGGGCTTTCCGGTAGCGGGAAGTCCACGTTGGCGTTCGATACCATTTTCGCCGAAGGTCAACGCCGATACGTGGAGAGTTTGTCTTCGTATGCTCGTCAATTTTTAGGGCAAATGGAAAAGCCGGACGTGGAGAGCATAGAAGGGCTTTCTCCCGCCATTTCTATCGACCAAAAAACCACTTCGCACAACCCGCGCTCTACCGTGGGTACGGTGACGGAGATTTACGATTATTTCCGTTTATTATTCGCTCGAATCGGCGTACCGCATTGCCCCAAGTGCGGTAGAGAAATCCGCCGCCAAACGGTGGACGAAATTGCCGATCGCGTAATGCAAATGGAAACGGGGAGCAAAATTTTAATCAACGCTCCCGTGGTTCGTGGCAGAAAGGGCGAATACGCCAAAGAACTTGCGGCGTTTAAAAAGAGCGGCTACGGCAGAGTGAAAATCGACGGCGTGATTTACGATTTGCAAGAAGAGATAAAACTAGAAAAAAATCTTCGCCACGATATTTCCGTTGTGGTGGATAGACTAATCGTAAAAGAAGGGATACAAAAACGCTTAACGGATAGTTTAGAAACGGCGCTCAAACTTGCCGAAGGGCTGGTGATCGTGTCGTGTGGAGACGTAGACGAATTGTATTCAATAAACTACGCCTGCCCCGATTGCGGCATTTCCATTGAAGAGATTGAGCCGCGCTTGTTCTCGTTTAACACGGTATACGGCGCGTGCCCCGATTGTTCGGGGCTTGGGTTTCGGCAAGTAGTCGACCCCGACCTTATCTGCCCTGATAAAACCAAAACCTTGCGCGAAGGGGCAATGAAAATAACCGGTTGGAACTTGGGCTCGCACTCTATGGCAATGATGCAACTTTCGGCGCTTGCAAAGGCCTTTGACTTTTCGTTAGACGTGCCCGTAAAGGATTTACCTAAAGGGGTGTACGAACTTCTTATGTACGGCACGGACGAAAAGGTGGAAATGTCCTATACCACCCGTTCGTTTAGTGGTAGTTTTAAAAAGGAATGGGAAGGGTTTGTAAACAATTTGCAGCGCCGCTATGGGCAAACGACGTCCGACGGGGTGAAGTACGATATAGAAAAACTGATGCGTTCGTCCCCTTGTAAATCGTGCAATGGAAAGCGGCTTAAAAAGGAAGCGCTGTCCGTCACGGTGGGCGGAAAGAGCATTTGGGATCTTTGCGAAATGTCCGTTGACGAACTAGACGAGTTTATCGTGAACTTGCAACTCACCAAAACGGAAGAGTTAATTGCCGCGGCGATCGTGAAAGAAATTCGCAACCGCTTAGGGTTTTTAAAGAACGTGGGGCTCAACTATTTAACGCTTGCAAGAACGGCAGTCACGCTTTCGGGCGGTGAAAGCCAACGAATTCGTTTGGCAACGCAAATCGGTAGTGCGCTCACAGGCGTTTTGTATATTTTAGACGAGCCGAGTATCGGCTTGCACCAACGGGACAACGAAAAACTTTTGAACTCCTTAAAGGGTTTGCGTGATTTAGGGAATACGCTAATCGTTGTAGAGCACGACGAAGATACCATTCGTGCCGCCGACCATATCGTGGATATCGGCCCTAGGGCAGGCGTCCACGGAGGCGAAGTGGTGGTGAGTGGCACGCAGGAAGACGTGATGGCTGAGCCGAAGTCTATCACGGGGGATTATCTTGCGGGCAGAAGAAAAATCGAAGTGCCCGAACTTCGCTATCGCCCGAACGAGAAATGGCTGGAACTTAACGGTTGCAAACAAAACAACTTAAAAAACATTAACGTGAAAATCCCTGCGGGGCTAATTACGGCGGTGACGGGAGTATCGGGTAGCGGAAAATCTAGTTTGGTAAACGAGATTATTTACCCTGCGCTTGCCAACCGGTTAAACGGCGCGCACCACGCTTTGGGGAATTGTGAAGAGATTTTGGGCGTGGAGCATTTCGATAAAGTAATTGCGATCGATCAATCCCCGATCGGCAGAACGCCGCGCAGTAATCCCGCAACGTACACGGGCGTGTTCAATATGATTCGCGACCTGTTTTCTATGACGCAGGATGCGCAAGAACGCGGATATAAGGCGGGCAGGTTCTCGTTTAACGTGGCAGGCGGGCGCTGTGAGCATTGTTTTGGGGATGGCATCATCAAGATAGAAATGCACTTCTTGCCCGATATTTTCGTGCCTTGCGAAGTATGCGGCGGCAAGCGCTACAACCGCGAAACGCTGGAAGTTAAGTACAAGGGTAAGAGTATTTACGACGTGCTGGATATGACGGTGGAAGAAGCGTGTGAGTTCTTTAAACCGCTCCCGAATATCTACAATAAAATTAAAACGCTGAACGAAGTGGGATTAGGATATATTAAACTTGGTCAAAGTTCCACCACCCTTTCGGGCGGGGAAGCGCAGCGGGTAAAACTCGCTACCGAACTTTCCAAGCGCTCCACGGGAAAAACGTTCTATATTCTAGACGAGCCGACCACGGGCTTGCACACGTACGACGTGGATAAACTGATTAAAATCCTTTTAAAATTGCGCGCAGGCGGCAATACGGTGGTGGTGATTGAACACAATCTAGACGTGATCAAAACGGCGGATTATATCGTGGATTTAGGCCCTGAGGGCGGTGACGGCGGCGGTACGGTCGTTTGCACGGGCACGCCCGAAGAAGTGGCGCAAAACGAACAAAGTTATACGGGTAGATTTTTAAGAAAAGTATTATAAAAAACTCGGCGGAACTACCGCCGAGTTTTTTTATAACCGTTTAATAATCACGTTGCCGCATAGAACGTCTGAATAAGAATAGGAAGTTTTTCCTAAAAAGTTTTTATCGTCTGGCTGTACGGTAAAAAGGGCGGGATACACGCCCGAAAGTACGCCGCAATAATCCAGGCGTTTGTTTCTTCCTAAATTGACTCGCACGGCAACTCGCTTTGCCTGACAATCGTTTACCATTCGTTTAACTTCGTGTATGCTTTTGGTTGGTTTAATCATAAAAAGAGTATGCCCCTTTCGCTTCCGTTTTATGCCACGATCGGCAATTTTTTCCACGGTTATATAAAATTAGGCAAAAAACGACGGGCATATTCCCCCCTTTTCTTTCATAGAATAAAAGGCAACGAAAACGAAAAAGGGGTGCAAGATTATGTCCATTAAACCGCAATACGAAACTTATCGCTACACGAGCGAACTTTGTAAAACGCGCAGTCAGTCCATTGTAGAGTGTAGGCTGCCGGGGAGTGAAATCAACGCCGTTTTAAAGGCACACGCCGCCGTTTCGGCAACGGAGTGTACGTGTACGGACGGCGCGGTGAACGTCACGGGGAAACTGGTTTTAACGGTGATGTACGAAGACGCGAATAAAATGATTTGCCGCGCCGAGCGCGGTGCGGAGTTCTTTTTAAAAAGCGAAAATCCGCTCGTCACGCCTGCCTGCGTGGCGAAAACGCTGCTTTCGGCAAAATCGGTGAATACCCGCCGCGAAGGGTCGGGACTCTATATTTCCGTGGTGGTAGAAGCGGAAACTTCGGTGTTTGGCTCAAAGACGGCGGAACTGTTCACGGGCGGAGAAAATCTCGTGGTGAAAAAGGAAGAGAAAGGGCTGGTCAAAAGGCTTTGCGTTTCGGCGGAAACGGACGTGGAAGACGAGTTTGAAACGGAGTATTTTGGCGATTTATTATTGCATAGCGAGCGCGCTTGCGTCTCTTCGGTAAAGCCGCTCGGCGGAGAAATTGAAGTTTGCGGGGAGATCGTTTTGCACCTTTGCGCGTTAAAAGAGAACGGGCTGCTTTGCTCTTACGAGCGGTTGATTCCGTTCGTTGTCAACGTCCCGTGCGACGAGCCGGGGGTGGAGACCGTTTCGGCAACGGTAAAGGTGCTTTCTACTTCTTTGCAAGTGACGGCAGACGAAGAAAAAGGGCAGAGCAAAATTGTTGCCGAATGTAGCGTTTGCGCGGACTGCGCAATCTACGGAAAAGAAGTGGTGCAATGTGTGACGGACGCCTTTTCCACCACGAATGAAATCCGCTTAAACAGGGAAAATCAGCAGGGCAGGTACTTGTTGAGAGAAGTTCGTTTTGGGGAACGGGTAAGCGGAAACGCCGCTTTAAACGCCACGTTGGAAACGGATGCAACCTTGCTTGCCGCCGTTTGCCCGCGTGCGGAAATCTCTTGTAGAAAACGGTACGACGAAGATGGCTACGAAAAGGGTACGGATGCCGAAGGGGCGATCGAAGCGGACGTTGTGTTTAAGTCGGCAGACGGATTGCATAAAACGGCAACGCTCTCTTTGCCTTTTGCCTTCCCCGTGGCGGCAGACGAAGCGGAA
>JAFTHR010000117.1 GCA_017457345.1 Clostridia bacterium
ATACCCTCGGTAGCGTTTGCGTGGGCGGCAATTGAACTTGTGAACGTATTCTCTACCACGGGTATCCTTATCGTAGTATCGGTTGCAATGGAGTTCGAAAAACAACTTCAAGCACAAATGATGATGAAGAACTACAAAGGGTTCTTAAAGTAAAACGAATTTTGTCGGTTGCGCCTCTTGGCGCAACCGTATAGAAACGCTTTTCATCAAACAAGGAGGGGTAATTATGAACGTTATTCTACTAGGTGCTCCCGGTGCAGGAAAAGGCACGCAAGCATCCCAAATATCCGACCGTTTTGGACTTCCGCATATTTCCACGGGCGATATTTTTAGAGAAAACATCAAAAATGCAACCCCGATCGGTTTGCTCGCAAAATCCTATACGGATAAAGGGCAACTCGTTCCTGACGAAGTGACTTGTCAAATCGTGGAAGACCGTTTGTCCAGAGCCGATTGTAAAAACGGCTATTTATTAGACGGTTTCCCCCGTACCATTGCACAGGCAGAAGCCCTTGATAAGTTTGCGAAAATCGACTACGTGATTAACATCAACGTTGATTTCGGCTTATTGATGGATAGACTGTGTGGCAGACGTGTTTGCAAAGATTGCGGTGAAAGTTATCATATTTCCCGCTTAAACGGTGAAACGAAGTGTTCCCGTTGCGGCGGTGAACTTTATCAAAGAAAGGACGATAACCCCGAAACCGTGCAAAGCCGTTTAGACGTGTACAAAGCACAAACCGCTCCGTTAATCGATTACTACACGAAGAAAGGGATTATCCTCAACTTTACGAGCACGGATGCGCCTCCTAGCGTACTCTTTGCCGAAATTGAGGCGAAACTTATCGAACTCAGTAAATAAAAATGATAAACGTTAAAAGCGAAAAAGAAATCGACTTAATGCGCGAACCTTGCAGAATTGTAAAGGAAACGCTTGAATTCGTCGGTTCAAAAATCAAAGCAGGGATGACCACGAAAGAAGTGGACGAACTCGTAGAGCGGTACATCCGCGCTTCGGGGGCAATTCCTTCCTGCCTTGGCTACGGTGGATTCCCCGCCTCGGCTTGTGTTTCCGTGAACGAAGAAGTGGTGCACGGGATTCCAGGCGATAGAGTTATTAAGGACGGAGATATCGTTAGCGTTGATTTATGCGCCTATAAAAACGGTTATCACGGAGACGCCGCTAGAACCTTTTTAATCGGCAACGTTGCCCCCGAGATAAAAAAACTCGTGGAAGTGACGGAAGAATGCTTCTTTAAAGGGATCGAAAACCTGCGTGCAGGAACTCCGCTTTACGATATCGGCTACCGCGTGCAACGTCACGCAGAATCGCACGGGTACGGTGTGGTACGCTCTTATACCGGTCACGGAATCGGGAAAGAGATGCACGAAGATCCGTCCGTTCCTAATTTTGGTAGGTTGGGCACGGGAATGCGATTGAAAGAAGGCACGGTGCTTTGCATTGAGCCTATGATAGCGCTCGGTACGTGGAGAGTGACGGTATTAGACGACGACTGGACGGCTGTGACGCAAGACGGTAAACCCGCCGCGCATTACGAAAATACGGTAGTCGTGAAAAAAGACGGCGTTGAAATTTTAACGCTATAAAGAAACAACATTAAACGAATACAATTCGTTGAACGAAAACTCGGAGGGAATTATTCGTGTCTAAAGACGACGTAATCGAAGCGGAAGGCAAAGTAGTTGAAGCGTTGCCGAACGCAACATTCAGAGTCCAACTTTCCAACGGTCATATTATCACGGCATACATTTCCGGAAAACTCCGTATGAACTACATTCGAATTATCGAAGGGGATACGGTGAAGTTAGAAATGAGCCCGTACGACTTAACGAAAGGCAGAATTACCTGGCGTAGCAAATCGTAAGCGCCAAACGATAACACAAACAAGGAGAAAATACAATGAAAGTCAGACCTTCTGTAAAACCTATGTGCGATAAATGCAAAATTATTAAAAGAAACGGCAGAGTAATGGTAATTTGCTCAAAAAATAAGAGCCATAAGCAAAGACAAGGCTAAAAAACGCTTGACACGCCCGATTTTTTTGTGGTATAATCACTTTATATTGCGCATTGGGCACGGCGCGCGATAACATACAAAAAGGAAGCACGAACTGATATCCAAGCAAATATGCAGGATTTCAGTTTTGTTGCGCGTAGGAACGCCACGAAAATCCGAAAAAAGAGTCGGATTTTCGATGGTGCGATTCTTTGTGTATAACGGGCGCGCGTACGTATAAGCGAAAAAGCGAAAATAACACGGCGAATTGAAACAGGCATTTTCCACTGTCTGCAAAGTTTGACCGTTTGCATAAATTAAAAAAACAAAAAATAAGAAAAATCAAACGGAGGAATTAAATCAATGGCACGTATTGCCGGTGTAGATTTACCCAGAGAAAAAAGAGTAGAAATCGGCCTTACCTATATTTACGGTATTGGTTTGACGACGTCTAAAAAGATTCTCGCGGAAACGGGCATCAATCCTGATACGAGAGTAAAGGATCTCGACGAAAACGACGTTTCCAAATTGAGAGAATATATCGACCACAATTTGAGAGTGGAAGGTGAACTTCGCAGCGAAGTATCCCTTAACATCAAGCGCCTTATGGAAATCGGCTGCTATAGAGGCATCCGTCACAGAAAAGGCTTACCCGTCCGCGGACAAAGCACGAAGAGAAACGCGCGTACCCGTAAAGGTCCCGCTCGTGCAATCGCAGGCAAGAAGAAGTAATTAGGAGGAGAAAATAAAAATGGCAGAAGTTAAAAAGAAAGTCGCTCCTCGTAAGCGTAAAGAACTGAAAAAGATCGACAAAGGTCAAGCGCATATTCAATCGACGTTTAACAACACGCTCGTAACGATCACCGATATGGCTGGCAACGCAATTTCTTGGTCGAGCGCAGGCTCGCTTGGCTATAAGGGCAGCAGAAAGGGTACTCCTTTCGCAGCGCAAATGGCAGCGGAAACGGCGGCAAAGGCAGCAAAAGAACACGGTCTTCGTAGCGTAGAAGTGTACGTAAAAGGTCCCGGTGCAGGTAGAGAATCGGCGATCCGCGCTCTCGCGGCTTGCGAACTCGAAGTCACGTTGATTTCGGACGTATCGCCCATCCCCCACAACGGTTGCAGACCCCCGAAACGTCGTAGAGTATAATAGGAGGCGTACGAAAAAGTTATGGCTATTAACAAATACAATAGATTGAAAAGATGTAGATTCCTTGAAATGGATCCTACCGCGATCGGTTGTTTCAAAACTTCGATCAGAAAGTCTGGCAGAAAAACGAAGAAAGTAAGCGAATACGGCTTGCAACTTCGTGAAAAGCAAAGAGCGAAGTTCATCTACAACGTAAACGAAAAGCAATTCCGTCATTATTACGACGTTGCCGATCGTATGAAAGGCGTTACGGGTGAAAACATGCTCGTACTTTTGGAAAGAAGACTCGACAACGTGATTTACAGAATGGGTCTTGCAGTATCCCGTTTGCAAGCACGTCAACTTGTTGCACACGCGCAATTCACGGTAAACGGTAGAAGAGTAAACATTCCTTCCTACCAAGTGAAAGCAGGCGACGTTATCTGCGTAAAAGAAAGCAAAAAGGACAACGGTTATGTCAAGGCAATTAAAGAATCGAAAGCACCCGCTCTTGTAAAAT
>JAFTHR010000118.1 GCA_017457345.1 Clostridia bacterium
AAGTTTGCTTTCTATGGCGAAAAAACATTAAAAATAACTCCTTAATTTATTTTACATCTTATTTTAATTGTGATATAATAATAAACGATCAAGGCAAGTTAAAAACGCCAGTTCAAAAAAGCGTAGCGTGTGACAAGGAAAAGAAAGTAAAGGTTCAAAACGCACAGCATAGGCATAAGCACCATAAACAGTAAATCCTTTAATCGGTACTTAAAAACGAACATTGCCGTGTAAGCGGCAATCGCTCCGCCAAGCACGGCGGCAAGAAAAAGTTGCAGCGTGCCTTTCTTTCGCTTTTTTGCGTTTAGGGTTGAGTTCGTTTCTTTGCTAGAAGTTTTATCTAAAAGCACGGTTTGTTCTTTGCTTGCCGAGCGTATCCAAAGATAAGCGTAGAAATTAACGCCGAATAAATAGGCGAGAAGTAGTAGAATAACGATAAGCATAACGATAGTTTGCTCAAAATTGTCAAAAAATTACAAAGGAACTATATATTTATGAAAAAAAGAGCGTTAGTAAGTGTATCGGACAAGACGGGTGTAGTTGATTTTTGTAAGCGTTTAACCGCTTGCGGTTATGAAATCATCTCCACGGGTGGCACGGCGAAAACCCTTACCGAAAACGGGATTTCCGTTATCGGGATTAGCGATATTACGGGTTTCCCCGAATGTTTAGACGGGCGTGTGAAAACGTTGCACCCTGCCGTTCACGCAGGCTTGCTTGCAATGCGTTCGAACCCTGAACACATGGAGCAAATTGAAAAACTCGGCATCAATACCATTGATATCGTGGTAGTCAACTTGTATCCGTTCAAGGCTACAATCTCCAAGCCCGGCGTTTCGTTTGAAGAAGCGGTAGAAAACATTGATATCGGCGGGCCTACAATGATTCGTGCTGCGGCAAAGAACTATCAAGACGTGGCCGTTGTTATCGACCCGAAGGACTATGAGAGAGTGCTTTCCGAACTTGAAGCGGGTGAAATTACGCTTGATACCAAGAAATACTTGCAATATAAGGTATACGCGCACACGGCGGTATACGATAGCATGATCTCCAACTATCTTGCGGAAAAACTTGGGATTCGTTATCCCGATTCCATTACCTTTGCATACGAAAAGGCGCAAGATATGCGCTACGGTGAAAACCCCCACCAAAACGCTTCCTATTATAGCGAAGAGTTTATCCGCGCAGGCTCTCTTTCCAAGGCAACCCAACTTTGGGGTAAGGAACTTTCCTATAACAACATTAACGACGCAAACGGCGCTTTGGAACTCGTAAAAGAATTTGAAGAACCCTGCGTTGTAGCTTGTAAACACGCAAACCCTTGCGGCGTTGGTACGGGCAAAACCATTTACGAAGCGTATATGAAAGCCTATGAATCCGACCCCGTTTCGGTGTTCGGCGGCATCCTTGCTATCAACGGGCAAGTAGACGAAGATACGGCAAAAGAAATCAACAAGATCTTCATTGAAATCGTGATCGCGGAAAGTTATACGGACGCGGCTTTGGAAGTTTTGAAAACGAAGAAAAACATCCGCTTGCTCGTGTTGCCTGATATCCGCGCTCGCCGCGAAAAGACGGCATACGATATGAAGAAAGTATACGGCGGTTTGCTTGTGCAAGACTACGACGAAACGTTGTTCGCGCCCGAAAACTTGAAAGTGGTGACCAAGCGTGCGCCTACGGAAGAAGAAATGAAAGCAATGCTCTTCAACTGGAAGGTGGTAAAACACACGAAGTCTAACGCTATCGTAGTGGGTAAAGCAGATAGAACCACGGGTATCGGTATGGGACAGACCAACCGTATTTGGGCGGCGCAACAAGCGATTGCACACGCAGGTGAAGAAGTGAAGGGTTCGGTGATGGCATCCGACGCGTTCTTCCCGTTCCCCGACTGTGTGGAAGAATGTGTAAAAGCAGGCATCACGGCGATTATCCAACCGGGTGGTAGCATTAAAGACCAACTTTCGATTGACGCGTGCGACGCAGCAGGGATTGCAATGATTTTCGTTGGCGATAGACACTTCAAGCACTAATTTAAAAACAAATAAACCGCCCCGAACGTACTTCGTTCGGGGCGTAATTTTTGTTTTTGATAGGGCAGGGAACGGTTTATTTAGCGTTTTCCGTTTCCGTAAGGGACTTTTTGTATGCCGTGACTGCTTGTGAAAGTTGGTCTGGGCAGGAAGTTCCCGCGCGGCATAAAATGCCTTTTAAGGTGGACTCCACCTCGTCGATATGCTTGCCTTCAACAAGGCGAGCAATGCCTTGTAAGTTTCCGCTGCAACCGCCGATAAAGCGAACGGAGTGCATTTTTCCTTCTGCGTCCACTTCGAATAAAATCTGGCGGGAGCAAGTGCCTTTGGGGGTATAAGTAAACATTAGTCGTACCTCTCTTTTATGGATATTTTGCCGAATTAATCGACGAGTGTTTCATAGATAGCGGAATAAAGGTCGGAAGCCTTTCTTTCCCAGTTTTTATAGATCGATTGCGCCGTCTTTTTATCGGGCAACACGAACTTGAGTTCGAGCATAGGTTGCACGGGCGTAATAATCTTCAAAAAAACGGTGTACGTACCGTCTTTATTTTGGTAGTAGTCGGCTTTACATTCTTGGCGGTTGCGCATTTTTCCGCCGTTGTTTTTCACGTACAGAGAAATCTCTTCGCGCAGGCTCTTTGGAATGGTGATGTAGAAATTATTCAAACTATCCCGCCCGTCGGAAGTGATGGTATAAAGCACGTCCTGATCGGAATTATCCACTTGGCACAAAAACCCGTCGTCTAACAAGCGGTGCAATAGGTCGATACAATCCATATAATTGAGCCAGTTGTTGGCGGAAGTGGTCATATCCACAACCGTTTGTTCGGAAAGTGCCGTTTGCATTTTATCGAACACGTACAAAAGTATTAACTTGTTAATCGAGGTCTCGCCTTGGATTTGCATTCGTAAAACTCCTTTTTCTTTCCCGTACACGCGTATATTATACAAAAAAAAATGCTGAAAATCAAGATCTTTTGGTGATTTTCTTTAACATTTTCTTTTTTTATGCTATAATAAATAAAAAACGGAGCGATTTACTGTAATGGATTTCATAGAAAAAACGGTTCGAAAAAACTACGTATACAAGGGAAAAATTCTTTCTTTGCGTTGTGACGACGCGCTTTTGCCAAATGGCGAGCCCTGCAAACGCGAGATTGTGGATCATTCGGGTGGTGCGTGCGTATTATACGTGGAAAACGGCGCGGTGTTGCTCGTTCGCCAGTACCGCTATGCGTACGGAGAAAGTATCTACGAAATCCCCGCGGGGAAATTGAACGAAGGGGAAGATCCGTTGCTCGCGGCGGCGCGGGAATTAGAAGAAGAAACGGGCATCAAAGCGGCGCGGTTGAACTTGTTGTACGTGATGTATCCCACCCCTGGATATACGAACGAAAAAATCTACGTATATAAAGCGGAAGGCGGAGAAAAAACCGCCGTTCATTTAGATGAAGGCGAGTTTTTAACTTCTGCGTTCGTGCCCTTAGAAAAGGCGAAGGAAATGCTCCGTAGCGGAGAGATAAAAGACGGCAAAACAATCGTGGCGTTGCAATGGTATTTCTTAAATGAAAAAGAGTAAAAAGAAGACGGACTTAAAAAGTCCGTCTTCTTTGTTTGGAAAAGAAAAGGATGTAAAAAAATTAGTTGCAGCAGTTGCAAGTACAAGCGCAGGACGGCGTGAGGATACGCGAGAGCGTGCCGTTTTTGTAAAGGCAG
>JAFTHR010000119.1 GCA_017457345.1 Clostridia bacterium
CCTTACGGGGATTGTGCGCACGGCAGTCACTTTTTGGCTTCCTACCTACACGGCGCAGCGTTTAGGGTTTTCCGCGCAAAACGCTTCGCTTATTTACACGGTGCTAATGCTCGTATGTTCGCTCAACTCCTTTTTGGCTGTGGCGGTGTACGGTTGGTTTAAACAAAACGTGCTCCGCGCGGCGCTTTTGTTTTTTAGTGTGGCGGCAACGGCGTTTTTGGGAGCGTATTTCTTTACGCAACCCGTTCTCAATTTAGCGCTTATGATGATAGCGATTTTGGCAAACGACGCGGCTGCGGCTTTAATTTGGAGTGTGTATTGCCCGAGTTTATACGATACGGGTATGACGGCGCGCGGAACGGGATTTTTAAACTTTTTAAGTTATGCTTCGGCTTCGGCGGCAAGTTCGGCGTTTGCGGCGGCGGTTGGCGGAATCGGTTGGGGCGGACTAGTGCTCGTTTGGTTTTCGTTAATGGCTTGCGGCGTAGTAGTCGTTCTAGTGAAGCAAAAGAAGAAAGAGATAAAGCAAGCGGAAGAATAAATAAAAGGCTTTTGGTCGATAACCAAAAGCCTTTTTCGTTTTTCTAATTTTTAAGCGAAGAGCGGTGGAAGAACGAGTGCGCCGATTACGGCAGCGCCCAGAATAATGCGGTAGAACCCGAATACCTTAAAATCGTGTTTTTTTACAAAGTTCATTAAAAGTTTCACAGCAAACAAAGACACGGCAAAAGCCACGATTGTACCGATAGCAAGGTAGCCGATTTCCGCGCCTGTAAAGGCGTTGCCTGCTAAAAGGTATTTCACGAGTTTTAATCCGCTTGCGCCAACCATTACGGGGATTGCCAAAAAGAAGGTGAATTCCGCACCTGCCGGGCGGGAAATACCGATAAGTAATGCGCCTAAAATCGTTGCACCCGATCGAGAAGTGCCGGGGATCAACGAAAGCACTTGGAACGCGCCGATAACGAGTGCTTGCTTATAAGTGATTTCGTGTACCGTTTCCACTAAGAACGGTTTATTTTTTTTGCTATTTTCCACTAATATAAACGCCACACCGTACAAAATAAGGGTGATAGAGATTACGAGCGGAGTGTAAAGGTGTTCTTCTAAAAAGTCGTCTAAGAGAAGACCGATAACGGCGGCTGGCAAACAAGCCACTAAAATTTTTAGCCAAAGGGTGAGCGTTTGTTTGTTCGCTACCGTTTTCATTTCCCCCGTTTCTTCGTTTTTTTGCCGCTCGAGAGGGAAGAGTTTTTTAAAGAAGAGAATTACCACGGCAAGAATTGCGCCGAGTTGAATTACAACGGTAAACAATTCCTTAAAATCCGCTGAAGCGTTTAACGGAATGAATGCGTCGAACAAAAGTAGATGCCCGGTGCTAGAAACGGGCAACCATTCGGTTAAGCCTTCTATGATGCCGAGCAGGATAATTTTAATAATTTCAACAAATTCCATAAGCGTGCCTCAAACTTACTTAATTTACCAAGATTATACTGTTTTTAATCGAAAAAGTCAATAAAAATGAAAGATTTTTACTTTTTTTGTGCATTTTTTTGATAGAAATGTATTGCAAAAGCCAAAAAAGTGTGTTATAATAACCATAGTATTCAAGGTACTATTGCAAAAATTGCGCTTCACAGCGTAAATTTTTGGCAAATTTTGCCCGATTGCCCTAAACTTTACGCTCACTGAACGGAATTATAATAATTATTTTGAGTACAAAAAAATTATTGGAGGTACCGGAAATGAGTCAAGGTACTGTAAAGTGGTTTAATTCGGTTAAGGGCTACGGCTTTATTGCGGACGAAGAAAAGGGTGAAGACGTGTTCGTTCATTTCTCCGCTATCGTTGCAGAGGGCTACAAGAGTTTAAAAGAAGGGCAAAAAGTTTCCTTCGAGACGGAACAAGATCCTAAAAACCCCGAAAAACTCCGCGCAGTAAACGTTTGCGTCTTATAAGGGGAAAACCACAAATACACAAGAAAAAAGCAGTATTATTTTCACCCGCCTTTGAAGGGCGGTTCTTTTTTTGCGGAAACGTTGACAATTTCCGCTTTTTTTTGTATAATAAAGAAAAACTTTGCACGCAAGGGGAATAAAATGTATCCCGAAAGAATTTTTTTAGGTATGTATCTATATGATATTTGTTTGCTCGTGGGCGTTCTTGCCGCCTTATTTCTTGCAGATAAACTCATTGTAAAAAGCGGCTTTTCGCTGGGGCTTCAACGGCTTGTGCTCGTAGATGCGTTCGTTTCCGTTGTGGTTGGCTACGGATTTGCCGTTCTTTTTCAGTCCTTTTATAATTTTTTAGATACGGGTGTTTTCCAAATTCGCGGCGCTACCTTTTACGGCGGCTTAATCGGTGGTGTGGGCGCGTTTTTAGCGGTTTGGTTCTTGGCAGGAAAGAAATTTTGCGCGGAAGGAGAACATATCCGCCGCTTTCCCGATATGTTAAACGTGGGGGCTTGTTGTGTGCCTTTCGCGCACGCTTTCGGTCGGCTTGGATGTTTGTTTGCAGGTTGTTGCCACGGTAGAGAAACCACCGCTTGGTACGGCATTTATATGCTTACGCCGAAAGACGGTTGGAAAACGGTTGTGCCTATTCAACTGTTTGAAGCGATCTTTTTATTTGCGCTTTCGGCGGTGCTTATCTTGTTATTTTTTAAGGACAAAAAATTGCGTTTACCGCTTATGGCAATTTATTGCGGGGCGTATGGCGCGTGGCGTTTTGTGATTGAGTTTTTCCGTGGCGATTCTCGCGGAAAAACAATCGTGTCCTTTTTATCCCCTTCGCAACTTACGGCAATTTTGCTCGTGGGTTTTGCAATCGGGTATTTCGTTTGGTGGGCAGTAAAACGCCAAAAATCGAAAAAGGTATAGGGCAGGGAACTGTTTTACGAACTTTGTCGAATCATTTTTATAAAAAGAAAGTCGGTTTTTGCCGATATCGAACGTTGTCGAAAACACTTGCCCGTGCGCGCAGGTGAGAATGAAAACAAGTCGAAACTCGTCGTGTGTGCTCTAGGGCAATGATGCGTTCGATAAAAAACGCTAAAAATCAACTTTTTTCGCTAGGAAATTAGGAGGATTAGAATGAAGTACATACTCGCTTTGGATCAAGGCACAACTTCTTCTCGCGCGCTCGTGATCGGGGAAGACGGAGCAGTGCACGCTTCTTTAAACCGTGAGTTCACGCAGTACTATCCCCAAGAAGGTTGGGTGGAACACGACCCTATGGAAATTTGGTCTAGTCAATACGGCGTGCTTATGGAGGTTTTGGCAAAGAGCGGGATTTCCGAAAAAGACGTTTCGGCTATCGGTATCACTAACCAACGCGAAACCACGATTGTTTGGGATAAGAACACGGGAAAACCCGTGTATAACGCTATCGTGTGGCAATGCCGCCGTACCGCGCCGCTAATTACTAAACTCATTGAAAAAGGGTATTCTAACCTTATCAAGGAGAAAACGGGGCTTTTACCAGACGCGTATTTTTCCGCAAGTAAAATAAAGTGGATTTTAGATAACGTTGCGGGTGCGCGAGAACGTGCGGAAAAAGGGGAACTCTTATTCGGCACGGTGGACGCGTGGCTTATTTGGAAACTCACGGGCGGTAAAGTGCACGCAACGGATAGAACGAACGCTTCTAGGACCATGCTCTTTAACGTGAACACGCTTGAGTGGGACGAAGAGTTGCTTTCCATTTTCGATATTCCCAAGAATATGTTGCCGGAAGTAAAAAGTTCCGGGGAAATTTTCGGCTACGCGCAAATCAACGGCAAACAAGTGCCGATTGCGGGTGTTGCAGGGGATCAACAGGCGGCGCTTTTCGGGCAATGCTGTTATGAAAAAGGAGAAGTGAAAAACACCTACGGCACGGGGTGTTTCCTTTTGATGAACACGGGCTCGGAGCGCGTACAAAGCAAAAACGGACTGATTTCCACCCTGGCGGCAACGCTACGGCAAGAGCCCGTACAATACGCACTTGAAGGAAGTGTGTTCGTTGGCGGTGCGGTAATTCAATGGCTGCGTGACGAGATGCGCTTTTTAGGCGAGAGTAGAGACGCGGAGTATTACGCGCAAAAAGTGGAAGATTCAGGCGGCGTGGTCTTCGTTCCTGCGTTCACGGGTATGGGCGCGCCGTACTGGGATATGTACGCCCGCGGGATGATAATCGGCATCACGCGTGCTACCAAGCGAGAACACATCATCCGCGCGGCGCAGGAATCTATTGCCTTTCAGTCGGCGGAACTTGTGGAGGCAATGGAAAAGGATATCGGTGAAAAAATCCGCCGTTTAAAAGTAGACGGCGGTGCTTCGAGAGACGGATTTTTAATGCAATTTCAAGCCGATTTGTTGGGGGTAGACGTTGTAAAAGCGCGGTCTCATGAAACGACGGCGATAGGGGTGGCGGCACTTGCGGGGCTCACCACGGGCGTTTGGAAAAGCAAAGCGCAACTCAAAGAACTGTTTGGAGAAGGAGCGCGGTACGCGGCGAAAGGAAAAGCCGAAGTGCTTGCGCAAAAGAAAAAGGACTGGAAACGCGCAGTGGAGCGTTGTTTAGGCTGGACGAAAGGAGAATAATGATGAAAAGAACGTTTATTACAGGGGCAACGGGCGGGCTTGGTAGAGAGTTTTGCAAACTGTTCGCGGCGGATGGAAACGACCTATTTTTAGTGGGTACAAACGCCGAAAAACTTTCGGCTCTTAAAGCAGAACTTGAAAGAGAATACGGCGTACAAGTGGACGTTTGCGCTGCCGATTTATCCAAGAGAGAAGAGTACGCAAAGGTGGTGGAAAAGGTAAAAAGCGCAGGCTATTTTATCAACCGTTTGGTGAATAACGCAGGGTTTGGCGATCAATGCGATTTTAAGGATATGAACTTGGAATTGCAAATGGATATGCTTGCCGTAAACTGCGGCGCGCTTTTATATTTTACGCAAACCTTTATAAAAGAAATGATAGAAAAGAACGAAGGTAGCGTTCTCAACGTGGGATCGATTGCTTCCTTTGTTCCCGGCCCTTATATGAGCACCTACCACGCCACCAAAGCGTTCGTGCTTTCGCTTGGGGAAGCGGTGGCGCACGAAGTTCGAAAGAGCAAAGTTCGCGTGCTTACCCTTTGCCCCGGTCCTTTTGATTCCGGGTTCGTTGGAAGAGCAGGGAACGATTACACGTTCTCTAAAATTAAACCCTGCCCCGCCGAAACGGTGGCAAAATACGGCTATAAAATGCTTAAAAAAGGGAAACGCATAGCCGTGGTAGGCTTTAAAAACAAATTAACGGTGTTTGCTCCGCGGTTCGTACCTAGAAACTTTACCACGTCAGTCACCGCAAAACTTGGCAAAAAAGGCGGCTAATAAAAATAAAACCCCGCGGCGATCTAAACGATAGATCGCCGCGGGTTTTTTTGCGGGAATTATTCTTCTTCGGGGAGAAAGCCTTCAAGGGAAATTTGCTCGTCGTCACCCAAGTCCACGCCTTTCAGTTTTTTAGCGATAGCGCGGGTTTTGCCTGCCGCCGATTCAATGCTCGTTTGTGCTTCTTGTAATTTCTTTTGCGTTTTTTCCAGCGTTTCGGCAAATTTTGTAAATTCGCGCTTGAAAGCCGCAAGCAGTTGCCAAAGTTCTTGGGAACGGCTTTCAATCGCCGAAACCTTAAAGCCCGTTTGCAAGGTGGAAAGGAGCGCGCTTAAGTTGGTAGGGCCGCAAACTACCACGCGGCGTTTGTTTAAATGCTCGCCTAAATCGGGGAGTTTAAGCACTTCCGCGTAAAGGCTTTCTACCGGTAAATACATAATGGCAAAGTCGGTAGTGCGGGGCGGTAAAATATACTTGGCGGCAATGGAGTCCGCTTGGTGCTTCACGGCACGGACAAGGTTTTTCACCGCTTGTTCTTCGGCGAGTTTATCGGCGTTTTTTGCGGCGTCGATTAAGCGGTAGTATTCTTCAATCGGGAACTTACTATCGATCGGCAAGTATACGCGTTCGCCGTTTTTATCGGGTAAAAGAACGGCAAAGTCTACCATAGAATCGGCGTATGGATTGAGTTTTACGCTCGCTTCAAATTGGTTTGGCGCAAGCATTTGCGAGAGCAAGGCGTTCAGTTGCGTTTCCCCCCAAGTACCGCGCAATTTCACGTTCGTGAATACCTTTTTAATATCCGAAACGCTCTCCGCTAAGGAGTGGACTTCGCCAACGCTTTTCGTTACGGCGTCTAACCGCGTTTGAATGGCGTTATACGTTTCCCCTAAGCGATTGTCTAGCGTGGAAGAGAGTTTTTCATCTACCGTGCGGCGGATTTCTTCTAAGGTACGCTGATTATTGTCGCTAATAAAACGCAGTTGCTCGTTTAGGGAAGATTGCAAAAAGTTCAAGCGGTATTCGGTGCTCGAAGAAAGTGCGCTAACGGATTGGCGAGTATATTCCGTGCTAGCGGAAAGCCCATCAATTTTTTCTTTGATTTTCGGATCGCTACCGCTTGATTTTTCCCGTTTTAAAAGTACGAGAAGTAAAATCAAACAAAGGCAGGAAAGGGCAATGGATATAATGATTAACGTGGTCATTTTAAAACTCCTATTTGTTTTGCAAGGGAAAGGGAGAGTTTAATAAGTTTCTCTCTTTCATTAAGCGTTGGTTGAACGGCGGTTTGCATTAAAAGTTCGTTTAAAATACGCGAAACGGCGGGGGCAGGGATGCCTATTTCTAAAAGTTCGTTGCCGCGCAAGGCAAGGTCCTTTAAGGAAAAAGGCGCTTTTTCCGCTTTCATTTTGTTTAAGAGATCTCTCCACTTTTTTACGGTGGGTGCGGTGGTGTTTTCGTTCATGCAACCGGAAAAATCCGCTTGTTTTAAAAGCATTAATTTTTCTAAAAATTCCTGCGAGTGGCGCACGAAAAATCGGCGCAATTTATTCTCACCCGTTTTGCAATCAAAATCGTACATATGGTATTTTACGAGATCGCTCGTTTCTTTCACGATTTTTTTAGAAGCGCGTAGCCTATTTAAAATCTCTTCGGCGATTTTCGCGCCTTCTTCGGCGTGTGCGTAGAAATTACCGTCGCGGTAAAAACAGAAAGGCTTGCCCACGTCGTGCAAGAGCGCGGCAAGGCGCACCGTTTCGTCGGCAAAGGACACGGTTGCAAAAGTATGGTCTAACACGTCGAATTTATGAAAATCTTGGCGTTGACGAATGCCGCGGCCGATCGCAAGTTCTTTTAAAACGATCTCCAACGCACCTATTTTTTCAAGGATTTGCAAGCCGCGCTTTGGTGCGTCTTTCAAACCGTGTTTCTTATCGGCAAAGAGCAAAAGTTGCAATTCGCAAAAAATCCGTTCAGGGGAAATATCGGCAAGGAGAGCGGCGTTTTTCTTGGCGCCGAGCAAACACTCTTCGTCTGGCTCGAACCCAAGTTGCGCGGCTTGGCGTGCAAGGCGAAGCAGGCGCAATCCGTCTTCCCCAAACACCTTATTCGGGTTATCTACCGTGGTGAGTCTGCGTTCTTTTATCGCGGCAATCCCGCCTAAGGGATCAACGTATTCTTCTCTTTCAATATCGTAGTACACGGCGTTGCAGGTGAAATCTCGGCGCTTTGCGTCGGCAACGATATCGGTGGTAAAATAAGTTTCGGCGGGGCGGTGTGCGCCGCGCTCGTACTTATCCGAACGGAAGCAAGCGTATTCGTATTCTTGACCAAACCCGTCGCGCAGTTTTACCGTGCCCGTGGTTTTGTAAACGGATAAAACGTTGAACCCAAGCGCCGTTGCCGCGGTGCAAAACTCTTCTGCGGGCGTGGGTGCGCAAAGGTCGATATCGGGATTTTTTAAGGATTTGTCGGTTAAAAAATCGCGCGTGAAACCGCCCACCACGTATAAAGGGGTAGGGAGCGCGGCGGCGAGCGCA